>JBIJBP010000241.1:0-4371 GCA_044345155.1 Prosthecobacter sp.
TCTCCTGGCCGGGCTTGGCGTTCTTTTCGCGGCGCTCGTAAAGGTTGGAGCCGGGGAAGACGGTGACCTCCCGGTTGCCGCCGGCCTTGTAAAGATTGCGCTCCTGACGCAGCGCGATGTGGCCCAGGTGACCGGCGAGGATGCAACGGTGCAGGGCGTCCTGCGGTCCGGCGGACTTCTCTTGTTTGGGATCGGCCGGGCGTGCCGGCGCGGCGGCGGAGGTTTCACGAAACATCTCGGCCAGCTGCCGCCAGACGTCGCGCCACTCCGTCATGCGGGTGAAGGAGAGAAAGTTTTCACGGCAGAACTTGCGCAGTCCGTTCTTGCTGCCCGCGAGCGGATCAGGCGCGGCGCCCCAGATCTTCAGCAGCGACATGAAGTCGCTTTCCGGACTGGCGAACTTTTTGTGCGCGGCCTGGGCGAGCTCGCGCTTGTCCTCGGGACGTTCGCGCGGGTCGGGGATGCTGAGGCCGGCGGCGAGGACGAGCATGTCCTCCAGGCAGCCCTCCTGCCGTGCCTGAAGCAGCATGCGTCCGAGCGTCGGATCCAGCGGCAGGGCGGCGAGCTCGTGGCCGCGCTCGGTCATTTCATGAGTTTCGCCGAGGGCGCCGAGCTCGTGAAGAAGGTCATAGCCGGCGCGGATGGACGAGCTGCCCGGAGGCTGGAGAAAGGGGAAGTCCTCGATCTCGCCAAGCTTGAAGGCCTTCATGCGCAGGATGACCTCGGCAAGGTTGCTGCGCTGAATTTCAGGCTGGGTGAACTTTGGCCGCTTGAGGAAGTCCTCCTCGCTGAAAAGTCGGATGCAGAGGCCGTCGCGCACGCGTCCGGCGCGGCCCGCACGCTGGTTCGCGCTGCTTTGTGAGACATCCTCCACGGGCAGGCGCTTGGTGCGCGTCCTGGGGTTGTAGCGGCTGAGGCGCGCGAGGCCCGTGTCCACGACGGCGGCGATGCGTGGCACGGTGATCGAGGTTTCAGCAACGTTGGTGGCGATGATGACGCGTCGTTTGGGACCGGGTGAAAAAACGCGCTGCTGTTCGTTGGAGGCCATGCGACCGAACAGCGTCAGCACTTCATAGCCGCCGCCCAGGCGTCCCTGAAGGGCGTCGCGGCATTCACGGATGTCGCGCTCGGTCGGCATGAAGACGAGCACGTCGCCGTCGGTGGATTCAATGAGGGCGTCCTCGGTGGCGCGGATGGCGGCGTCAAGATGGGTGGGGTCCTCGTCATCCTCGCCCACGGGCCGGTAGCGGATTTCAACCGGGTAAAGGCGGCCGGAGACCTCGATGATCGGCGCACCGCCAAAGTGCCGGCTGAAGAGCTCCGTGTCGATGGTCGCGGAGGTGACGACCAGCTTCAGGTCGGGACGTCTGGGCAGCAGGGTCTTGAGGTAGCCGAGCAGGAAGTCGATGTTCAGCGAGCGTTCATGCGCCTCGTCCAGAATGATCATGGAGTAGGACCGCAGGAGCGGGTCGCTTTGAATCTCCGCGAGCAGGATGCCGTCGGTCATGAACTTGACCCGGGTCTCCGCGCTGGTGTCGTCGGAGAAGCGCATCTTGCAGCCGACCAGGCCGCCCCAGCGCACGTTCAGCTCCTCGGCGACGCGCCGGGAGACCGACATCGCGGCGACGCGGCGCGGCTGGGTGCAGCCGATCATGCCGCGGCGCCTGCCCGGCGGTACCGAGCTGCCGTCATGTCCTTCGCCAGCTTCCAGCCCGTGAAGCACCTCAAGGCACATCTTGGGAAGCTGGGTGGTTTTTCCCGAGCCAGTTTCACCGGCCAGGACCACGACCTGGTGGCTGCGGACCGCCGTGAGGATGTCCTCACGACGTGCGGTGATGGGCAGGTCTTCGGGATAGCGGATCGTGAACACTGGAAGGGCGGGCGTGGCCTTGCGGGTGGTGGGATGCCGTCTTTGCCGGAGGATGATGACGGCTGCAAACAGTTCTGAAATCATCCGGGATTGCAAAGCGGCGCTCATGAGGCATCGGGCGTCATGCCTTCCCCCGCCATCCTTTCCGACATCGGCAACGTGCTGGTCGCCTTTGATTTCAAGATCGCCGCGCGCCGCGCCGCCGGGCTGTGCCCGTTTCCACCGGAACAGCTCTTCACGCGGCTGGACTCCATCAAGCTGCCCTATGAGAACGGAGACATGGATGACGCCACCTTTGTGAGCGAGGCCATGCGGCTGCTGGAGTTTGGCGGGGACGAGGTGATGTTCCGACGGATCTGGTGCGAGATCTTCACCGAGAACCAGGCGATGGAGCGCACGCTCTCGGCCTTCGCCGGACGGCTGCCGATGTTTCTGCTCTCCAACACCAGCGGCATGCACAAGGACTACCTGCTGGGCACCTTTGACATTTTCAGGCATTTCCAGGGCGGGGTGTATTCCTATTCGGCGAAGTGCAGCAAGCCGGACGCGGTGATCTTTGAGAAGACGGTCTCGGAGCTTGGCCTGGCGCCGGAGCAGACCTTCTACATTGATGACCTCGAGGCGAACATCGCCACGGCGAGGCGGCTGGGTTTTCAAACGCACCTTTACCGCCTGGAGGACCATGACGCGCTGGAGCGTGATCTCGCCATGTGGACAGGGCGCGTGCTCTCGTCATAATCGGCCGCGCCACACCCATGTCAGCAGCGCCTTCATCCATCGCCCTCATCGCCGGCAGCGGCCTTTATCCGGAAACCTTCATCGCTGCGGCGAGGCGTGCGGGTGTCGGGCGGCTGGTGGCGGCGGCCTTTGAAAATGAGACCCGGCCGGAGCTGGCGGAGAAGGTGGACGCCATCGCATGGTTCCGGGTCGGGCAGCTTGGCAGGATGATTGCGTTCCTGAAGCGGGAAGGGGTCACCCAGGCTGTCATGGTGGGCCAGATTGCGCCGAAGAACCTCTTCGACCTGCGGCCGGACCTTCGCACGCTGCTGATGCTGGCGAGGCTGAAGCAGCGGAATGCGGAAACCTTGTTCGGCGCGATTGCCGACGAGCTGGCGAAGGACGGAATCACGCTGCTGCCTGCGACGACCTTTCTGGAGGACCTGATGCCGGGCCCCGGTCACGTGGCCGGCCCCCAGCCGAAGAAAAGGCGCTGGGAGGATGCGGAGTTTGGCTACAGGATCGCCAAGGAGACCAGCCGGCTGGACATCGGCCAGACGGTGGTGGTGAAGAACGGCACGGTGCTTGCGGTCGAGGCCTTTGAGGGCACCAACGAGGCGGTGAAAAGGGGCGGTGCCATGGGGCGTGGCGGAGCCACGATGGTGAAGGTGTCAAAGCCCGGGCAGGACATGCGTTTTGACGTGCCTGTGGTTGGGCCGGACACGATTCGGAACGCCGCGCAGGCCGGCGTGGACGTCATCGCCGTCGAGGCGGGAAAGACCCTTCTGTTAGGCCGGGATGAGCTTGTGAGCGAGTGCCATGCCCGGAAAATCAGCCTGATTGCGCTCGCATGAGCGAGAAAAAGGCGTGGTGTTTTTTTGAAAAACTGCCTGTTATGTCTTGATTTGACGGGCCTGCTTATGAAAAAATGAGCGCTTCCCGTTGAGACGGGTCTGACCGAGTTCCTCATCTCCAACCCCATATGCTAATCACCGCACTTAAACTCAAGATGGCCGCCCTTGTGGCAGTCGCAGGCATTGACACCGCCGAACTGAACAGCCCGAGTTCCGACCTTGTCTCAGCGCTGCAGTCCCTGGCCAACGACCAGGCCGCCGCCCAGAAGGCCGTTCAGGACAAGACGACCGGCCCTGACGTGAACAAGGCCTTCAACGACGCCCTGACCAAGGTTCGCGAACTGGTGGCCAAGAACGACGCCAACGCCCAGTATGTGCTGGCGCACTGGGGTGTGCTGAGCAACAGCAACGTCTCCGAGATCATCGACCTTTACCGCAAGGCGGCCTCCCAGGGGCAGGTGCTTGCGAAGGTGGAACTGGCCCAGGTTCTCCTTCAGGCGTTCCCCCAGGACCAGGAACGCGCCAAGGAGGCCGTCACCCTGATCCAGGAGGCCGAAGCCGCCGACAACAAGCTGGCCCGCCGCCTGCTTGCCAACCTCACCCTTGCCGGTGCCCCGAATGTTGGCATCAAGCAGGATGTGGAGAAGGCCAAGGCCCTTCTGGAAAAAGGCAGCGCCGCCGGTGACGGCGAGGCGACCCTCGGCCTGAGCCAGCTTTATGCCGCCGGAGTTCCGGGTGTGGCGAAGGACGACCAGAAGTCCCTCGAGTACCTCATCAAGGCCACCGAGCAGAAGAACGCCGTGGCCATGAGCACCTATGCCGCCCGCCTGTTTGACGGTGACCCCGCCACCGGCGGTGCCAAGCCCCTTGTCCAGAAGGATCCGGCCAAGGCCATGAAGATGTTTGAAGATGCCTCCAACACCGGTTTCG
>JBIJBP010000131.1:0-14221 GCA_044345155.1 Prosthecobacter sp.
CGGGCAGTGCGCGTGCGATTACAACCGGCGGCGACTCGGGCTGCGGTGCTGCCAGGTATTGGGCGGGGGATTGCGAACGTGGGAAGACCCTGCCTCTTCCATAAGGGATGGGGTCCACGACATCCAGGATCTGGGGGGTGAGGCGCATGGCTCCGGTTTCACGGCCCACCGTGGTGAACTGGCGTGACTCCAGGACTTCGTGGGTTTTGGCGCGCAGCTTTTTGACGGTCATGACATGGTGTCCGTTGATGCCGATGAGGCTGAAGGTCACGATGTAATCCAGGCCCTGGTCGATCAGGCGGTTGAGCCTCAGGGCTCCGACGGCCGGGTTGGCGGAGGCCAGCATGCCGGTGGCGTCCTGGCTGGCGGCGTTTTCCAGGCTGAACAGGCGGACCTGGCCGCGTCTGAGCAGGGCGGTTCCGAGATTGTCGGCAAGCGCCCGGGCGAGTTCGGGCCGCGGCTTGCCATCGATGGTGACCTCCTCGGCGTAAAGCGCCACCCTGGGGCGCTCCGCGACATGGATGGTTTCAGCGACATCCGCCCGGCATTCGCGGGACACGGAGGTGGTCAGGACGACGGCACAGCAGATGGCAATCAGTGATTTCATAAGAGAAGCGTCCCCGGCGGCGGATGCAGTCTAGGAAGATGGAATCAGCTTTGGGAAGAAAAAAGTTAGCAGAAACAAGGCCTGGATTCCCAGGAATGCGTAAGGTTAGGCATGTCCATCGCCACCCGTCGCGGGGACGAAGGGGAGACCGACCTCCTCTTCGGCTGCCGTCTTTCCAAGTCCCACCCCCGTGTTCACGCCCTGGGGGCTGTGGATGAGTTGAACGCCGCCCTGGGGCCGCTGAGAATCAGCGCGCTTCGTCCTGAAACCCGCGAGGTTGTGCAGACGGTGCAGCCCTGGCTCATCACCCTGATGGGTGAGCTGGCGACCCCTCCCGGAGAGGAGGCGCGATATGCGGCGACGCATTCTTCGTTTGGAGCGGACAAGGTGGCCTGGCTGGATGAGTGGGTGGCCCGGCTGGAGGCTGGAGGCGCCCTGAAGTTCAAGGGCTGGGCGCTGCCTGGCGAGGCCGGCGTGATGAGCGGCGCCCATGCTGACCTGGCGCGGGTGGCCTGCCGCCGGGCTGAGCGGCTTGTGGTGGACCTGACGGGAACCGGCCAGGAAGTGCTTAACAAAAACGTACAAAGGTTCCTGAACCGTCTGGCCGACGTGCTCTGGCTTCTGGCGCGATGGGAGGAGCAGGGCTGCTGAGACGAAGGCTCAGGTCCTGGAGTGCTTCTCCTTCAGGGCGCTCACCACATGAGGCGGGACAAACTGGTTCACGTTGCCTCCCAGGCGGGCGATTTCCTTCACCAGGCGGCTGCTGATGTAGGTCAGCTCCTCTCGAGGCATGAGGAAGAGCGTCTCCAGGTTGGGCTCCAGCTTGCGGTTCATGAGGGCGAGCTGAAATTCGAACTCAAAGTCGCTGACCGCTCGCAGGCCGCGCACGAGGGCGACGGCCTGCTGTTCGCGGGCGAAGTCGACCAGCAGGCCCTCGAAGGGCAGCACGCGCAGGTTGGACAGGTGGGCGGTGGCGGTGCGCAGCAGCTCGACGCGTTCATCCAGCGAGAACAGGCTCTGCTTGGCGTTGTCCCTGGCCACGGCAACCACAAGTTCGTCAAAGAGCCCGGCGGCGCGCTGGATGACGTCCAGGTGTCCGTTGGTGATGGGGTCGAAGCTCCCTGGGTAGATGGCGCGGCGCATGGCCGGAGGTAAGAACACCCGGCGGGGGTTCGCAAGCACCGTCATGGCCGGACAATTCGCATTTGCCCCGGCGCGCTCGTGGACTAGCGTGACCGCATGACGCCGCTTGACCACGCCAGCCACATCCTTGACACCATGCTCGGCTACCTCGGCTTTGCCGTGAAGATCAACCAGGAGGACGGGCCCGAAGGACCGACGCTCCAGGTGCAGACGGAGGACGGTTCGCTGCTGATCGGCAGGCATGGCGCGACCATGGAGGACATCCAGTACCTCGTGAACCGCGTGCTTCAGCGGCATCTGCCGGACGCGCCCAGGATCCGGGTGGATGTGGACTTCTACCGGACGATGAAGGAGGACCGGATGGTGCAGGAGGCGAAGACCATGGCCGAACGCGTGCGCCTGACAGGCCGGTCCGAGACGCTGCCCGCGATGAACAGCTACCACCGGCGCATCATCCATAACTTGTTCGTCGATGATCCCGAGGTGCAGAGCATCAGCCTGGACGGCAACGCCAGGTTTAAGCGCATCCAGCTCAGGAGGCGGTCCTGACCGGCCGCCGGTCCATCCATCACTTGTGGCGGAAGGCTTCGCTGAGGATGACCTCGCGCAGGATCGACCGCAGGCCGGTTGCCTTCGCCGCGATCCTGTCCAGTCCTGCCTCGTCGCTGAAGCGTGGCGGTGCCCCTGTGGCATAGGTGAGGAAGTGCGAGGCAAAGCCCCGTGCCAGCTGTGAGGGTCGTTTCACATAGACCTGCTGCCAGCCCGCCAGGTCGGCAAAGGCCTCTCCTTCGGGCGTGGTTCCTGAGGGATCGACGCCGGCGCCCCGTCCGTCCCTGCCATAGCCTTTGCGCCAGATGCCGACGGGGTCATAATTTTCCAGCGCGAATCCCGGCGGGTCGATGGTCTGATGGCAGCTGGAGCAGCTTTCGTTGCTGCGGTGCCTGTCGAGCTGGTCACGGATGCTGGTGGCGCCGCGGATGTCAGGCTCGATGGCGGGCACTCCCGGCGGCGGAGGAGGAATGTGGTTGCCAAGGATTCGCTCGTTGATGAACACGCCGCGAACCACTGGCGAGGTGCTGGTGCCGTCGGCGGTGACCTTGAGCACCGCACCCTGGGTCACCAGGCCGCCCCGGCGGTCCTCGGGCTTGAGCGAAACCTTCTGCAGCCCGTCGCCCGGCTTCAGCCCCGGGCTGATCCGGTAATGCCTGGCCAGCCTGCCGTTGAGGAAGGCAAAGCCGGAGCCGATCAGGCGAGTGACATCCATGTCCCCCCGCAGAATTTCGGCAAAATAGGTTCGCGTCTCCTGAAGCATCGACTCCTGGACGACGGGGTCGAAGTCACGAAACAGGCGCGTGTCAGGCGTGGTGAAGTCGATCTGGTTCAGCTTCAGCCACTGGTCGGTGTAGCTGACGATGAAGCGGCGCGACTTCTCATGGTCGAGCATGCGCTCGAACTGCGCGGCCAGGATGGCGGGATCCTTGAGCCTGCCTTCGTCGGCGAGGCGGATGAGCTCGGTGTCCGGCATGGAGCACCAGAGGGCGCGGCTGAGCCGTGAGGCGATGGCGTGGTCGTCCAGCGGGCCTGGCGCCTCGATGAAGCTGAGAAAACGGGGTGAGCAGAGGATCGCGCGACAAGCCGAGCGCAGGGCTTCCGGCACGCTGGCGCCACCGGCCAGGGCTTTGTCGGCGATGTCGCGGTAGGGGGCCGTCTGGTCCTCAGTCACAGGGCGTCGGAACGCCCGTCTGGCAAAGCGTGTGACGAGCCTGCCGAGGTTCTCCGGCTTCAGCGCCTCCAGGCCTTCGTCGCCGAACAATTTTTTCTGCACGCCCAGGCGGTCCGCCACCGGATGGATGCGCCTGATGTCGATGCCCTTGTGAGCGATGCCGGAATAACCTTCCTTTTCGAGGTTTCTCCCCGCAAAGGACACGTTGCCGCCCCTTGCCCCGGTGGGCGCCTTCCGGTGCGTGCCGTCGTTCGGTCGAAGCTCAAGACGATGGCCCTCTTCGATCCAGGCCTCAAAGGTCAGGTCACGCGGCGTCGGGGTCGCCTCGACCAGGCCGATCATGGAAAGCAGCGGTGCGTTGGATTCGCAGACGCCCGAGCGCAACGTGCCCCAGACAGCGCCGTCAGATGTTGGGTTGATGCTGCGTACGCCGCGCAGGGTGACGCGATACCAGCCGCTCTCCGGCACCCAGGTGGGCGTGCGGCCGAAGAACTGCAGCGTGATGGGCCAGGTGATGCTTTCGCCGTTGCGCAGCTCGGGGCCGCGATAGTTGCCGCCCCGGTTCTTGATGAGCATTTCGGGCGTGTGATGCTTCGAGTAGCTTGCATCGCCCTCCAGCGCGCGCTTGAAGGCGTTTTCAAGGGCCTGGTCAGCCACGTCGAGATATCGGGCGAGCTGGTGATGGGAGAGCTGCTGGCCGTCGGCCACGGTTTCAAATCCGTGCGAGGGCCGGTCTTCTGGCAGCAGCGACTTCAGCGGAATGTCGATGCCAAGCAGGTCATGCAACGTGTGCTCGTATTCCACCCGGGTGAGCCGGCGGCTGCGCACACGGCCGCCGGCTGCAATGTCCTCGGCGTCCGCCTTGAGCAGCGGGGCCTTGAGGGAGGCGAGAAAGGCATCCTTCACGGCCTGTTCAGGCTGTGGCTTCTTTTTGGGCGGCATCTCGCCGTCGCGCACGCGTTCGAAGACCTGCTGCCACGTCTTGAAGCGGGCGGGATCCTTCAGGTCGAGGGCCAGGCCCGTCAGGTCCAGTCCGCCTTTTTTCACGTCGGCGTCGTGGCACTCGGTGCAGTGCTGGTCAAGAAAGGCGGCGGGTGCTTCTGCAGCGGCCCGGTTGATGCAGGCTGCGAAGAAGGCGATGCAGGTCAGGCGACGAAGCATGGGGGCGGCTCAGAGGCGTTTTGGATCGACGGGTGTGGCGGGAGGCAGGGCGCGTGCGGCCTGGTTCAGCCTGAGGCGAAGCATTTTCATCGCCTCCGCGGCCTCCTGATTCGGCTGTAGGGCGAGGTTGTGAAACTCTTGCGGGTCATGCTGATGGTCGTAAAGCTCGAGCCCGGCCTTTCCGCCGTTCCACTCCGTGAAGCGCCAGCGCCCGGTGCGGATGCTGCGTCCCATGACGGGTTCCTGAAGGCGGCTGTCTGCAGGGCGAAGAATCTGGGTGATGGCGGCTCCGTCCCACTCATGCTCCGGGTCTGCCAGAAGCGGGCGCAGGCTGCGGCCGTCCAGGCCTTTCGGAGGGCGGATGGAGGCGAGGTCGGCAAGGGTGGGGTAGATGTCCACGAACTCAACGACCCGGGTGCAGGCTCGGCCGTTGCCCGCCTGGCCGGGTGCACGGATGATGAGCGGAGCGCGGGCGCTTTCCTCAAACAGGGTGCGCTTCTGCCAGACGCCGCCGTGCTCGCCGAGGTGGTAGCCGTGGTCGCTCCAGAGCACGACCAAAGTTTGTTGGGCGAGACCCAGCCGGTCCAGGGCTTCCAGCAGCCTGCCGACCTGGGCGTCGACGAACGAGACGCTGGCGCGATAGGCCTGCAGCGCCTTCCGGCAGGTGAGTTCATCCAGGCCGTAGTGTGGCGTGGGGTTGTTGTGGGCAAAGGCGGCGACGGGGATGTCCTGACGATCGTCCGCCGGTGTTTCAGGAAGGTGGATGGATTCCAGCGGATGCAGGTCAAAGTAGCGCTTCGGGGCGACGAAAGGTGTATGGGGACGAAAGAATCCCACGCCCAGGAAGAAGGGGTCGTCGCGGTGCTGCTCCATGAGCCGGATGGCCTCGGTGGCCACCATGCCGTCGGTCTGCTCCTCATCGCCGCCATCGGCGGCCAGCCAGCTCAGCGCGGCGCTGACCGGCTTCTGCGGCGTGGGATTGGTGATGAGCGCCTCGTCCGTCACATCGCGGCCCCTGGGATTGATCACGAGCTGCCACGAAGGAGCGTCATCCAGGCCGTTGGTGCCGATGCCCTTGGGGACGTCATAGTGGTAGATCTTGCCGACCCGGGCGGTGAACCAGCCGTTCTGATGGAACAACTGCGGCAGGGTGACCCCATCCGGCAGTGTTTCGCGGAAATGGCGCTCCAGGTCATAAACCTGGGTGGTGTCGGGACGACGGCCGGTGAGGACCGAGGCACGGCTGGGATTGCACAGCGGGATCTGGTTGTAGGCGCGGTCAAATCGCACGCCTTCTCCGGCGAGGCGGTCCATGTGGGGCGTGTGGGCGCCCGGGGCCCCCTGGCAGCCGAGGGCGTTCGCCAGGTCATCAATGGCGATGAACAAGACGTTAGGCCGTGCCCCGGACACGGCCTGGGGCAGGATCCAGAGGAGCAGCAGGAAGGCGAGCCGGTGGAGCATGGGCGTCATGCCTTCCAGAGGTCCTCGCCGTAGCTCCAGCCATCGCGCACGGGCTCCTTGATCCAGGCGTCAAACTCAGGGCCGTTTTTCACCTTCATGGCGGCGCTGTCCCATTCGATCGTTTTGCCGCTGCGGATGGCGAGCACGCCGACATTCACCAGCTCGGTCAGCGGACAGGCGTAGTCAAAGTGGGATCCTGCATGAGGGATCTCGCCTCGGATCGCCGCGAAGAGCTCGCCGATGGGTTCCCCGGCCTTGGAGCGGGGCAGGGGTCTGCGACGGAGCACCTCCACGAGTGGTATCATGCGTTCACGCGGCCAGAGCTGCGGGCTCTGCACGCGCATGCCGTCGGAGAACAGCGTCTCCCGGCTGCCTTTCATGATCATGCCGTTGCTCGGCAGTTCCTTGGTCATGCCGGGCAGAGGCTCGGGCTTAAGGCCGCCTTCATACCAGTGGATCTGCACGGCGGGAAGGCTGCCACGGGCGGCAAAATGGAAGACAATGTGCGACTGCGGGGCGGTGTAGGTTTTCAAGACGCCGGGCTTCTGCCGGAGCACCTCCACCTTTTCCGGCATGCCAAGCTGCAGCGCCCAGAAGGGGGCGTCGAGGCAGTGGCAGCCGATGTCGCCCAGGCCGCCACAGCCGTAGTCCCACCAGCCGCGCCAGCGCTGTGGCAGGTATTGGGCGGAGTAGTCGCGTGCTGCCACGGGGCCCTGCCAGAGGTCCCAGTTCACGCCTTCAGGAACGGGTTTCGAAGAGGGCGCAACCGTGGGCTGCGGGTCGAGAAATCCGGCATGGCCGAAGGGGCGGTCGGTCCAGCAGTGAACTTCACGAACCTCCCCGAGCACTCCGGCCTCGAACCATTCACGCACCAAGCGGATGCCTTCCCAGCAGTGACCCTGGTTGCCCATGACCGTCTGCACGCCATATTTTTTCGCGGCCTTCTGAAGCGTGCGGACCTGCCAGATGTTGTGTGCCAGCGGCTTCTGCACAAAGAGATGCTTCCCGGCCTCCAGGGCGGCCATGGCGATGGCGAAGTGGGTGTGGTCAGGCGTGGAGACGAGCACGGCGTCGATCTCGGATCCCTTCTTTTCGAGCATCTCTCGGAAGTCGGTGAAGCGCGGCACCTTGGCATGCTTCTTCGACAGCCCTCCGGCGCTGCGCGGGCCGAGGTCCCGCCAGTCCACATCACAGAGGGCGACGATCTCCTCCTGCAACGATGCCTGCACGGCGCCCCCGCCCATCTGGCCGATGCCGACGCAGGCGACGCGGATTTTCTGCCTGGAGTTCTGGGCTCGCAGAAGGCCGGGGAGGCCGAGTCCTCCGAGGGCGCTGGTCTGCAGGAAGCGGCGGCGGGTTTGCATGGACATAAAACTGGTTAGTGGGCCTTTTTCTTCGTGGCGGCTTGGACGTGGGTGAAGCGGGGCAGGGAGTCGCGTTTCGCAGCCCAGCCAGGCTGCGGCTCGGGCTTGATCGTCCAGAGGGTGACGTTGTCGAGTTCAGCGGTGCCGTCCTTGGGGCCGGCAAGACCGAGACCGCCGCCTCCGCTGGGCGTGGGTTTGGCAAAGCAGGGATGGCTGGCGTGAAGGACCGGGCCGTCCTCGAATTGGATGACCACCTCCTCGCCCTTCAGTTCGGCCAGGACGTGATACCAGCGGCCGGGCTCGTATTTCAGCTCCCTGGACTCGGCGACCTTCACCGACTCGCCATCGGCAAGGACTTCGGTGCCGTCCTTGGTGAGGTGAAGCCTGCAGACGTGGTGGCCGAATTCGATGAAGGGGACAATGGCCGTCTCGCTGCCGCCGGAAAAGCGCACGGAAAACCGGGCGACGAACTGGGCCGGTGTGGCGGGGGAGGAGATGCGCGGTTCATACCCTTTGTGATCCTTTTTTTTGGCCTGGTATTCAGCGGTGGAGGGACTGCCATGCAGGACTCCATCCTCGATCTTCCACTGCGTGCCCTGGCGAGGCGTCCACTGCTGCTTGTTCAACGGTCCGGGCTTGGAAAAATCGTCCTTAAGCACAACCTGGTCGGGCACGGCCATCAGGGGCTTGAGGTCGGCGGCCAGAGCGGCCGGCATCAAGGCCAGGAGAACAAGGGCGATCGGTTTCATGGGGCGCATGAAACGGGGGAAACCCGCCGGGCTTGCGAGGAACCGGGAGGAAATGAGCGTCTGTCCTGAATTCGAGCGCTCATTGGAGTTCCAACTTCGCAGCTGCTTCGAACGTGGTAAGAAACTCGCAGTTGCTCGACAGTGGGGTGAGGGGTCCCCAGGTGCCTTCATCTCAGGGAGGCAGATGGGAGGGCGTTCCAGCCTTGCTAAAGCGAAACAAGCTGCTGCGGATTTGGAAATCCGCGCTCCGTCGCTGACGCGGGGAGCGCTGCCTAACGAACCCCGGGCCAGCAATCTCAGGCGGCGTCGAGGCCAAAGGCCGTGTGAACGGCGCGGGCGGCGGTTTCGATGTCGGATTCCTGGACGATGACGGCGGTCTTGATCTCGCTGGTCGAGATCATGAGGATGTTCACGCTGACGTCGGCGAGGGCCTTGAACATCTTGGCGGCGACGCCGCTGTGGCTGCGCATGCCGATGCCGACGACACTGAGCTTGGCGATGCCGCTTTCGGTGCGAAGGGTGACCTTGTCGCCAAGGCTGGGAAGGATGGCCTTGAGGGCGGACTCGGCCTTGGGCAGGTCGGCGGCGCTGAGGGTGAAGCTGATGTCGGTCTCACCGTCGGTGGAGACGTTCTGGACGATCATGTCCACCATGATGTTGGCGTCGGCGATGGCGCCGAAGATGGCGGAGGAGATGCCGGGGCGGTCGGGGACGTCGTCGATGGTGACCTTGGCCTGATTGCGTTCGAGGCTGACGCCGCGGACGACGACGGATTCCATGCCGGGGGTTTCTTCTTTCACGATGGTGCCGGGGTTTTGGTTCATGCTGTTGCGGACTTCGAAACGGACGCCGAACTTCTTGGCGAACTCGACGCTGCGGCTCTGCATGACCTTGCTGCCGCTGGAGGCCATCTCGAGCATTTCGTCGTAGCTGATCTCCTGGATCTTGGTGGCGCACTTCACGACGCGTGGGTCGCAGGTGTAGACGCCGTCGACGTCGGTGTAGATCTGGCAGATGTCGGCCTTGATGGCAGCGGCCATGGCGATGGCGGTGAGGTCGCTGCCGCCGCGGCCGAGGGTGGTGATTTCACCGCTGGCGGTTTCGCCCTGGAAGCCGGCGAGCATGACGATGTTGCCTTCGTCGAGCATCTTGCGTACGGCGTCCGGGGTGATGTTGACGATGCGTGCCTTGGTGTGGACACGGTCGGTGGAGATGCCCGCCTGGGCGCCGGTGAGGGAGACAGCCTTGCCGCCGAGGGCGTTGATGGCCATGGCGGTGAGGGCGATGGTGGTCTGCTCGCCCGTGGCCAGCAGCACGTCCATCTCGCGCTCGCTGGGATCCTGCTCCGGGGAGACCTCACGGGCCAGCTTGATGAGGCTGTCGGTCACGCCGGACATGGCGGAAACCACGGCGACGACCTGGTTTCCAGCGCGCTGGGTTTCCAGGATGCGGCGTGCGCAGTTGCGGATGCGCTCGGGGTTGCCGACGGAGGTGCCGCCATATTTCTGGACGATGAGGGCCATGGGGTTGGGGGAAATGGGCCGCGACAGTGGCACGCGAGTCCTTTCCTGCAACGGGAAATGCAGGGCGTGAAATCTCAGGGCCTGGCCTTGCCGTTGGCCTTCTTTTTCGGACGCTGCCCGACCTTTCCTGCCGCCGGGGCGGCACGTCCGTCGGGCTGGGCGGGGTCAAAGGCGGGGTTCGCGGAGGGCATCAGCGCGCCCACGTCCTTTTGCCATGCTTCCAGTTCGGCACGCAGCTCCTGAACCCTGCCGGGCTCCTGGGGGGCGAGATTACGGCTCTCCCCGAGGTCCTGGGCGAGGTTGTAGAGCTCCGGACTGTCGGGTTTTTCAAACCAGACGATCAGCTTCCAGTCGCCCTTGCGGATGGCGGCCCCGGGCGCGCCGCCCTGGTTGCCGTAATGCGGGTAGTGCCAGAAAAGCGGTCGGTCAGAGGGCAGGTCGCCAGTGCCTTCAAGCAAGGGCCGGAGACTGCGGCCATCGATCCTGGCCGTCGTCGGAGCGGAGGCGAGATCCTTGAACGTGGCGAAGTAGTCCACGCTGCAAACCGGGGTGTCGAGCTTCTGGCCGGCCTTGACCACGGCGGGCCAGCGGATCAGCAGCGGCTCTCGGACACCGCCTTCGTAAAGCCAGCCCTTGCCTCCACGCAGCGGAAGGTTGGAGGTGGGGGATCCTTCGCTGGTGCTCAGGCCGCCGTTGTCGGAGGTGAACAGGACCAGCGTGTTGTCCGCCAGCTTCAGTTCATCCAGCTTGGCGAGCACCTTGCCGACTGCCTGGTCCATGGCTTCGACCATGCCCGCGTAAACGGCGTGCTCCTGGACGAGTCGCACATCGCGGGGTTCCTCGCGGCCCCACTGGGCGGACAAGCCAAGCTTTTCACGCTTGGCCTCATACTTGGCCTTAAGGTCCGGCCGGGCCTGGAGCGGTGTGTGAACGTCGTAGAAGGAGAAGAAGGCGAAGAAGGGGCTGTGGCGTTTGGATTCGATGAACTTGCAGGCTTCCGTGGCGAGACGGTCCGGCAGGTGCTCTCCAGGCGGGCCGTCCGGCAGGCGCGGGTTGTCGTAGGGCGTGAAGTATTTGCCGCGTCCATAGGGACCGCCCCGGTCCACGCCGCCGAGGTTGAAATCATAGCCTTGATCCTCCGGCCAGAAGCCTTCGGGACCCAGGTGCCATTTGCCGGCGAAGAAGGTGGCGTAGCCAGCGCCCTTGAGAAGCTCGGCCAGGGTCACCTCCTCATGGGCGAGGCGGTCCTGGTAGGGGGCTGGCAGCAGGCGCGTGTTGCGTTTCCACAACCCTGGTTTCAGCGGCGCGCCGATATAATCGGTGATGCCGGTGCGCTGCGGCCAGCGTCCGGTCTGCACGGCGGCACGGGTGGGCGAACAGACCGGGCATGCGGCGTAGGCATGGGTGAAAAGGGCGCCCTCACGGGCCAGGCGGTCCACGTTCGGCGTTTCGTAGAAGGTGCTGCCGTAGCAGCCGAGGTCGCGCTGCCCGAGGTCATCGACGAGGAAGAAAACGATGTTAGGCGGGGCTGCGGCCGTGAGGCTGAGGGCGAGGCCGAGGAACAGGGTGAGAAACCGGAGCATGATGGCTGCAAACGACGACCAGGCAGGTCAGCTTGCCGCAAAACATCGGGGGCGATCCTGGCGGCTTGAAGGCATGGGACGTCTGCCAAGGATGGTACACGGAGAGGGATTCGAACCCCCGACCAACTCGGTGTAAACGAGCCGCTCTACCACTGAGCTATCCGTGCGCGGTTGCGAGGCATCGAGATGAAGGGAAATTGGCTGCAAGGCAACCAGTTTCAGCCGTGCGGCGGCATTTTTGCAGGGGACAGGGCGGCCGGATTATTCACAGAGAAACTGAGTTGCTCGCATTGTATCCACAGCCAATCGCGCCACTACTCACGGGCCCATGGCAGAGTCCGCTTCCAACCTTGTTCAAGCCGCCGCCGCACCCGGCGAACTGCCCGTGCGCGACGCGTCCAAGCCAGCCCAGGCCAACCCCTTTGGTCGTAAAAAAGGCGAGCCAACGGCCGAGGAGCTTCTGGCGAACATCAACCGGGCGCTGCCGTTTTCCGATGATGCAGAAAAGGGCGTGCTTTCGAGCCTGCTGCAGGATCCGAACGAACGCCTCAGCGAAAGCCGGGTGAACCTGCCTGCGGCGGCCTTTTACCACGAGGCCAACCGCACCATCTACGAGAAGCTGCTGGAGTTCTACGACAAGAACCTGCCGATCGACCCGGTGATGGTGACGAATGTGCTGCGCGACCAGAACCTGCTGGACCGAGTCGGCGGCCCGGCGGCGATCACCGAGCTGTTCACCTTTGTGCCCAGCCCGGCGCACTACCAGCACTACAAGAAGATCGTCCTCGACAAGTACCTGCTGCGCCAGCTCATCCACGCCTGCTCGATCAACATCCACGAGGCCTATGAGTTCGGGAAGGAGGAGGTGGACGGCGATGTGAACACGATCGTGGACCACGCCGAACAAAGGATGCTGGCGGTGCGTGAATCCACAGGCAAGGAGGACAACATGAAGAGCCTGTCCGCGCATGTCGCGGAGGCCATCGACTCCATCCAGTACATGCTGGAGCACCCCGGCCAGCTGCGCGGCCTGTCCACCGGCTACAGCGTGCTCGACAAGCTCAGCTCAGGCCTGCAGGGGGCGGAAATGTTTGTCATCGCAGCCCGTCCCTCGATGGGCAAGACCTCCCTCGCCATGAACCTGGTCGAGCATGTGTCCGTGGACTGCGGTCATGCGGCGGCGGTGTTCAGCCTGGAAATGAGCGCGACGATGCTGGTGCGTCGTCTGCTCGTCTCGCGTGCCCAGCTTTCCATGCAGGATCTTTCCCGCGGCCTGCTCTCCCGCGCCCAGCAGGAGGCGCTCGCCAAGGCGACGCGTGAGCTGCAGAAGGCGCAGATCTTCATCGATGACACGCCGGGCCTGGACATCATGGAGATGCGCGCCAAGGCGAGGCGGCTGAAGAAGCAGCACAACATCCAGATGATCATGATCGACTACCTGCAGCTCGTCACGAGCGGCAGCCGCCGTGCCAAGGACAACCGCCAGATTGAAATCGCGGAGATCTCCGCCGGCATCAAGGGCATCGCCAAGGAGCTCAACATCCCGATCATCGTGCTGGCCCAGCTCAACCGTGCGGTGGAAAGCCGCAAGGGCCAGCGCCCGGTGCTGTCCGACCTTCGTGAGTCGGGCTCCATCGAGCAGGACGCCGACATGGTGGGCCTGCTGACGCGTGAAGATTACGCCGGAGCGAAGATGGAGGTCGGAGACGAGGAGGCTGAGGCCAAGAAGAAGGGGCAGGCGGTGCTCATTCTGGCGAAGAACCGAAACGGCCCGACCGATGACGTGCCGCTGCGCTTCATTGACTACGCCATGCGTTTCGTCGAGCGCACGCCGGATGAGGAGGCGGAGTCGCCTTAGTGGCCTGCTGAAATACGCAGCTGTCTTTTTCTGGCCGGGTGACGGGGGGCGCATCCGTCGTCAATCAATCCCCCGACTTCGGGTCCAGGGCATCGCGCAGGCCGTCACCGATGAGGTTGAGGGCGAGCAGGGTGAGCATGAAGAAGGCTCCGGGACCGATGAGCATCCAGGGATAGACCGCCATGCTTGCAGCGCCCTCGCTGATGAGCACGCCCCAGCTGGCGTCGGGCGGCTGGATGCCAAGGCCGAGGAAGCTGAGAGTGGCTTCCAGCAGCATGACGCCGGGGACGGTGAGGCTGGCGTAGATGATGACGGGCCCCATGACGTTGGGCAGCATGTGGCGGAGCAGGATGCGGCTGAAGCCTGCCCCGGCGGCACGTGCGGCCTGGACGTACTCCAGCTTCTTCAGTGACAGCACCTGGCCGCGCACGACGCGGGCCATGGTCAGCCATTCGACCGCGCCGATGGCGACGAAGATGAGCACAAACTGGCGGCCGAAGATGACCACAAGCAGGATGACAAAGGTGATGAAGGGGAAGGCGTAGAGGACGTCCACGATGCGCATCATCAGCGCGTCGGTGCGGCGACCGGCAAGTCCGGCGACCAGTCCGTAGCCGACACCGATGACTGCGGCGACGCCCGTGGCGAGAACGCCGACCAGCAGGGAGATGCGGCCGCCGTGAAGGATTCGTGTGGCGAGGTCGCGCCCCAGGGGGTCGGTGCCGAGCCAGTGGGAGACACCGGGGGCGGTGGCTCGCAGGTCGAGGTTCTGGTCGTTCGGGCCGTAGGGTGAGAACCAGGGGCCGGCCACGCATGCCAGCACCATCAGGCCCAGCAGGATCATCGCGGCCACGGTGATGCGGGAACGGATGAGCCTCCGCCATGCCAGCCGCCAGGGGGATGGGTGGCCGCCGCTCATGAGTCCTCCTTGAAGCCGATGCGCGGGTTGAGCAGCGCCTGGACGACGTCCACCAGCAGGTTGAAGGCGACGATGAGCAGCGCGTAAAAGGCGGCGGTGGCCATGGCCAGCTCGTAGTTCCGGTTGACCG
>JBIJBP010000029.1:0-42887 GCA_044345155.1 Prosthecobacter sp.
ATTCATCCTTCTGCCGTCGTCTCCCCCAAGGCGGTCTTTGACCCCCAGAAGGTGTCCATCGGCCCCGCCGCCGTCATTGGTGATGATGTGCACATCGGCGACGGTACCACCATCCAGGCCGCCGTCTGCATCGGTCATGGCGCGCGCATTGGCGAGGACTGCCTGCTCCACGCCAACTGCACGATCGCCGACCGCTGCGTCCTTGGAAACCGGGTCACCATCCACAGCGGCACGACGGTCGGCTCAGACGGCTTTGGCTACGAATTCGTGAAGGGCCGGCATGTGAAGATCGAACAGGTCGGCATCGTCCAGCTGGATGATGATGTCGAAGTCGGCGCCTGCACCTCCATCGACCGCGCCCGCTTCGGTCGCACCTGGATCGGCGCCGGCACCAAGATCGACAACCAGGTCCAGATCGGTCATAACGTCGTCACCGGAAAACACTGCATCATCGTCTCCCATGTGGCCATCGCCGGCAGCGCACGTCTGGGCGACTACGTCACCATCGCCGGCCAGGTGGGGATCGGCGGACACCTCGAAATCGCCAGCCAGGTCACCCTTCTGGCCAGGGCAGGTGTCACCAAGAACATCACCGAACCCGGGGCCTACACCGGCTTCCCCGCCAAGCCGCTGATGGAAGGACGCCGGATGGTTGCCGCCCATGCCCGCATGCCCGAGGCGCTGGACAAGATCAAGGAGCTGGAGAAACGGCTCGCCGCCCTGGAAGCCCGCGGCAACGCCTGATCAGTCCTCGTCATCGTCGCCAAACTCGATCTCGCGCCCGCCGCCTGCGGTCGCCGCCTTCTTCACGGGCGAGATGTTCCGGTGAACCCAGACGCTCTGAATCATGCCCATCATGAAGAGGGTCACGATCATGAACGTGCCCCCGTAGCTGATGAAGGGCATCGGCAGGCCGATCACCGGCAGCATGCAGAGGTTCATGCCAGCATTCTGGAAGGTGTGGGCGAAGAACATGGTCACCACGCCGACCACGACCAGCCGGCCGACCTGATCACGGGCGCAGAAGGCGACAAAAACCCCCTGCAGCAGCAGCAGCGCGATTCCTGACAGCACCAGCACGGCCCCCCGGAACCCAAACTCCTCGCAGACGACGCTGAAGATGTAATCGCTGAACGCCTCGGCCTCCGGATAGAACATCCGGTGGATCGACCGGCGCTCCTGCACCTTTTCCGAAAGCGGTCCCTTGCCTTCAAACCCGGCCGAGGCGACGGCCGTCTGCACAAAGTTCGGCACCCATCCATGACCGCGGGTGTCCACCTTCTCCTGCTGGTTGGTGAGCAGGTACCAGGTCTGGTCGATGCGCGCCTGCTGATAGGGCTTCAGCACGAAGAAATAAACCAGCGGGATGACGCAGAGCGCCCCCAGGATCATGGTGATGATGTAGCGGAAGGGAATGCTGCCGACGAGCATCATCGCCAGGAACACCGGACCCCAGACCAGGCCTGAGCCCAGGTCCTCCTTGATCACCATCGCCGCCGGAACACCCGCCAGCAGTCCGCCGATCAGGATGCGCAGCCAGGGACGCCGGAACACGGGCGCCATGCGCGGAAGCTCCCCGAAGACCACCGCCAGCATGATGATGCCCGCCATGATGGCGAACTGGGAGGGCTGCATGGAGAGGCCGCCGATGCTGACCCAGTTCTTGTTGCCGTTGATCTCGATGCCGAACAAATGAAGATAAACCAGCCCGCCGATGCCGGCGAGGTACATCGGCCAGCAGGCCCAGCGCACCCACTTGTAGTCAATCAGCGCGGCGGAGAACAGAAACGGAATTCCAAGCCCGATCCAGGTGATCTGCTGCCGCCACTTCAAGGCCAGGTCGGCGGCCTCACGAAACGATGACGCATTGAAGATGGCATACACTCCGAAGACCAGCAGCCCGGCCATCGTGACCATCAGGATCCAGTTGATGCCGAGGAACTTCTTGAAAAGCGGGGTCATGGTCGATGAGGCGGCGTATCAGCCAAGGGCGGGGATGGAGGCGATGAGGCGGCGCGTGTAGTCGTGACGGGGCCGTTCACAGACATCGTCCGCCGCCCCCTGCTCGACGATGACGCCCCGGTTCATGACGATGATCTCATCACTCATGTGCCGCACCACCGCAAGGTCATGGGCGATGAAAAGGAAGGTCAGTGCAAATTCATCCTGCAGGTCCTTCAGCAGGTTCAGGATCGACGCCTGCACGCTGACGTCCAGGGCGCTCACCGGCTCATCGCAGATCAGGAACTTCGGGCGAACCGCCAGGGCCCTGGCAATCCCCACCCGCTGACGCTGGCCGCCGCTGAACTCATGCGGATAACGAACCAGCGCGTCCTCGGGCAGCCCCACTCGCTTCAGCAGCGCGGCGGACACCTCACGCCTCTCGGCACGGCTGCGTTCCTTGAAATGGATCTCCTGCGGCTCGCCCAGGATGGATTCGATGGTCATCCGGGGGTTGAGCGAGCCGATCGGATCCTGAAACACCATCTGCATCTCCTTGCGAAGCGGCCGGAATTCCGCCTCGGACATGGCCAGGATGTCACGGCCGTCATAGAGCGCCCGCCCGCCCGTCGGAACCAGCAGCTTCAAAAGAGCGCGCGAAACCGTGGACTTGCCGCTGCCGCTCTCGCCCACCAGGCCCAGGGTCCTGCCGGCCTTCACCTCAAAGCTCACCCCGTCCACCGCCTTCACCACATCCCTTCTCCGCCATCCTGAGCGGATGGGAAAGTGGACCTGCAGGTTTTCGACACGGAGAAGCGACATGGCCGAAAAACTACGTCATCGCACCCGTCTGTCACGCAGGGCTTGGCGTCATTTGAAAAGCGGCCCTCAGCCCTTCGGTGTGAGCGATGCATAAAACTCCGCCAGCTGCCGCCGGGCCGATGAAAAGCACATCTTCTCCCGGGCGATCCCGACCGCCTTTTCCACCATCGCACGCCGCATCTCCCCGTCAGCCAGCAGCCTCCGGGTCAGGTCCAGCACCTCCCCTGTCGTGCGGCCATGGCCGCAGAGGTCAGGAAACACCAGGCGCTCGGCCGTGCCGTTGCCGCCCACACAGGGCATCCGGCAGAGCAGCGCATCCCCCGCCACCTGCCCGGGGACGCTGCTTTGGTCGAGCTGGAAAACCAGACGGTGGCCCGCCATCAGACGCAGATATTCCGCAGCGGGAAGCTGACGCGTGATGACCTTCATTCGCCCGGCTCCGGCGGCAAAGCGCTCATGCCAATTGCCGCTGTAATCGACCACCTTGTTCAGCAGCCTCTTCACGCCTGTGAGGTCGCTGGCCCGACCGCTGATCACCGTCACCTCCTGCCTGGCCTCCTCGGCCACGGGAGACAGCAGGGCCAGCGCCAGGGCATGATTGCGCGAGGTGACGAAAAGCTGCCGGGTGCCGATGAACACGCCGCTTCTCTTCCCTTCATCCTGCGGGCTCAGGTCCCATTCCTCCACCGGATAAGGCGGCGGCAAAAAGATCACGGGCAGCCTCCGGTTTGCCGCGAGAAACAAGGGCTCCGTGTCAGGCGTGGTGGCCATCGCACCATCCGCAGACTGGCAGACTTCCCTGAAGGCGCTCCAGTTTTCAAACTCCTGGAACCCTGCCCCGATCTGCTGAAGCCCCGTCTCCTTGATCGTCACCACCACCTTTTTGCCCGCCGCCTTCAGGCGTGCCAGCATCCTCGCCGACCTGCGCATGTCGCGTCCCAGCAAAAGCAGGACATCACCAGCCTCAGGCAGGGCCTCATCACCGCTGAAGTAAGCCCCCTGCGTGCAGGCCGCATAGGCGTGAAAATTGACCGGCAAATGTCCGGCATCCCCGGGCTGCCCCGCTCCCTTCGGGAAGGTCTGGCACCCGTCCCTGCCACCGGCCGAGACCACGGCCAGTCGAAAGTTGGATTCAGAGGCGTGCATGAGGGCTGAACAAAAAGGAGGATCAGGCGAGATGCCGTCCAGGGAGATGAACAGAGTCATTAGCCAGGGCTGCGCCCCGCCGCAAGCGGACAAGCACGCGCCCTACTTCACCCGTTCCTTCAGGATCTCCCGGAAGGACTTGCCATCAAAGGCCAGGTCCGCCAGCACCGCCGAACCGTTCAAGACCCGGATTTCCGCCACCACCCCCTTGCTGCTGCGGATGCTTTCGGCGAACCACTTGTCCGCCTCCGGGGCGAGCTTTTCATTGAGGTAAAAGCGGTCAAAGGGCCACTCGAGATGCACCAGGTCGTCCGTCCCCGCCCAGCGCACGCTCATGCGGACATAGGGGCCGGACTCCGGCGGCGTGAGATGGGCCGAGGACAGGCGCGCCAGCCCGTCAGGCCCATCCAAAAGCGTGACATAAACGCGCTGCCCGGAGACGAGCTTCAAGCCCTTGTCCACATGGCTCTCCTCCTGTTCAGGCCGCACGGCCAGATAGCGTCCACGCAGAGGGTCGTAAGGGTCCGGCGCCGTGCACTTCAGCCGGTGGACGCTGCCCTGCGCCAGGGTGCGTTCATGTTTCCAAATCTGCAGCAGCGGAGCCGTCCACTGGGCAAGCACAGTGACGGCAAAAAGGAGGAGCGTCAGCTTTTTCATGAGCCTGCAGGCCTGCGTCGGCGGCCCAGCACGAGGTTGAAGACGAGGAATCCCACTCCGATCAGGATGAAGGCGATGCCCTTGGCCAGCAGCGACAGCTCGCTCTCCATCATCCGGGCCAGGATCAGCAGGCTGATCAAGGCCGCACCCAGGCGGGGCGCGCCCCGTTTTCCGGCAAATTCCAGCAGGATGAGACCGAGGCCGGCGGCGAACAGATAGGCCATCATCAACCAGGGGGTGAGAGGGGCGAGGGCGTGCCCAGGCAGCAGCGACAGCGCCGGAATCGCGACAATCGCAACCACGACCAGCAGAGCCCAACGTTTCTGCCACAAGGCCAGGGCGACAAAGACGGCGTTGCCAGCCAGCAGCCCCAAGGCCCAGGGGATCCCCACGGCTTTCCCGAGGTGCTTGACGAACTCCTCCGCAGGCTCCTGAAAGGTCATCAGCAGGCCGAACCCGATCAAAAACAGGAAGCCCAGCACCACCTGCGGCTTGTGCCGGGCGGGAGCGGCCAGGGCCGAGGATCTCAGCGGCACCAGGGTCAGCAGGGTGACCGTCATCACCATCAGCCAGATGAAGCTCTCACCATCCCCCCAGATCTTGCCGAAATGCTGGCGCACGGCCTCATAGGCAGCCGCACTGAGACCAAAACCGCTGCTCAGCGTCATTGCCCAGCGCAGAGTGAGGGACAGGGGCTTGTCAAAACGCCAGCCAGGCCAGAAGGGCAGCACGCCTAGCAGCAGCAGCGGATAGATCATCGCACTGTCATGCCAGACATTGCCGTGCTCACACTGATGCACGGCCCAGAGGGCAATGGCACCGAGGTAAAAAAGCGCCACGGCGGACGCGTTCAGCAGCCAGAGCAGCGGCAGGCTCAGCAGCGCCCACCAGAAAAGAAAGTCCGGCCAGTCGCCGCCCAGGTGATAAATCTGCGACACCAGCGCAATCGCCGCTCCGACCGCCAGGCTCTGAAGCAGGGCCGCCGTTTCACGCACCCAGGCCGCAGCAGCATCCCCGCGTCGCAGCAGCCAGAGGCTGAACAACTGCGAGCCCAGCAGCGGGAAGAACGCGAACAGGAGCCGGACCGGGCGGCCGAAGTCATCCCAGTTGTAGCCGATCACCGCGATCACCCCGGTGCCGATCAGCAGCGCCCCAAGCGTCCCCATGAGGATCTGAGCCAGGCCCGGCTGGGAGTCATCCACGACATGCCTTCGGCGCAGCGCCTCGGCATTCTCGGCCGTGACCAGCCCTTCGCGCTCCCATTGAGGCAGCTGCTCGTGAAGCCAGCGATGAGATGAGGCGGCCATGATTTCTTGAAAATCAGACGTCAGTCTGCCCGTGCTTGATCCGTGAGGCAATCCTGAATCCCTCATCCGCCCGGCCTATTTGTCTGGCCTTCACCGACACAGTCGCTAGCATCCCACCTCCCTTTTTCGTTCTTCGTTCTTCGTCATTCGAATTTCATCTTCCCTTCCCCATCCATGCCCTCCGCAAGCCCCGCCACACCGCTCGACCGCGCACGTCGCAAGGCCTTCCTCCGCCTGATGCCCGTGCTGTTTGTCAGCTACATGATCGCCTATGTGGACCGGCAGAACGTGGCGGTGGCCAAGCTCACCATGGTGAAGGACATGCCGGCCTTCACGGACGCGGTCATCGGCTTCGGGGCGGGCATCTTCTTCCTCGGCTACTTCCTCCTGGAAATCCCCGGCACGTTGATGGTCGAACGCTGGAGCGCCCGCAAATGGATCTGCCGCATCATGGTCTCCTGGGGCCTCATGGCCGCGCTCACGGCCTGCGTGAAGACGCCCAACCATTTTTATGTCGTGCGCTTCCTGCTTGGCCTGGCCGAGGCGGGCTTCTTCCCCGGCGTCATCGTCTACCTGACCCACTGGTTCACCTCACGCGACCGCGCCAAGGCGCTCTCCTACTTCCTCATCGCCACGCCCTTCGCGCAGATGATCAGCCCGAAGATCTCCAACGAACTCCTCAAAATCGGTTCGGACGCCGCCCATCCGCCCCTGCTCGGCATGGTCGGCTGGCAGTGGGTCTATGTCTTCTGGGGCATCCCCGCCGTGC
This sequence comes from Prosthecobacter sp., assembly GCA_044345155.1. Classification (GTDB taxonomy): domain Bacteria; phylum Verrucomicrobiota; class Verrucomicrobiia; order Verrucomicrobiales; family Verrucomicrobiaceae; genus Prosthecobacter. The sequence goes on from JBIJBP010000029.1 coordinate 6,643, forward strand.
TTCTCGGCATCGGCGTGCTCTGGCTGCTGACCGACCGCCCCCGCCAGGCGAAGTGGCTCACCCCGGAGGAGGCCGAGGCCCTGGAGCAGGAGCTGGAAAAGGAGCGCCAGGCCAAAACCCGCGGCAGGCGCATGACCGTCCTGGAGGCCTTCCAGCACCCGAAGGTCCTGCTGCTCTGCTCCGCCTACTTCTGCACGGTCATGTGCAGCTACAGCATGGAGTTCTTCATGCCCAGCGTGATCAATGAATGGTACCAGATGAGCATGAACAAGCTCACCTGGCTCATCATCCTGCCGCCCACCCTGGCCCTGTGCGGCCAGCTCTTCGGCGGCTGGAGCTCCGACCACTTCCAGGAACGCCGCCTGCATGCCTGCCTGCCCATTGTCATGGGAGCCATCGCCATGCTCTGCGCGCCGTTCACCAAAGGCAATCTGCCGCTGACCATCACCTGCTTCATGGTCGCCTTCGCCGGCTTCAAGATGTACATGCCCGCCTTCTGGTCGCTGCCCAGCCTGTTCCTGGCGGAAGCCGCCGCCGCCGGCAGCATCGGCCTCATCAACTCCGTCGGCAACCTGGGCGGCCTCGCCGGCCCGACCCTGATGGGCTGGGTGAAAACCACCACAGGCTCCTTTGACAACGGCTTCTACGTCCTCTGCGGATCCATGCTGGTCTCCTCCAGCATCCTCTTCTTCCTCGGCCTCGGCACGAAGGCAAAGCCGACGCAGGACGGCGGCTCATGAGCACCGCCCCGCCAGTCGCGCTGATCACCGGCGGTGCCGGAGACCTCGCCATGGCGGTGAAGGCGGAGCTGGAGCGCCAGGGCTGGCAGGTGCACGCCCCGGACCGGCTGGAGCTGGACGTGACCGACAAGGCCTCCGTGGAGAGGGCCTTCGCGCCCTTGCCGCAGCTTGATCTTCTGGTTCATGCCGCCGGCATCACCCGGGATGCCCTCATGCTGAAGATGAGCGAGGAGGATTTCTCGCAGGTTCTTGAAGTGAACCTCAAGGGCGCCTTTCTCTGCTCCCAGGCCGCCCTCAAGATCATGCTGCGCCAGCACCGCGGCCACCTGGTGCACATTGGCTCCTTCAGCGCTCTCGACGGACCGGCCGGACAAGCCAATTACGCCGCCGCCAAGGCCGGCCTGATCGGGCTCACCCAGTCCCTGGCCGCCGAATACGGCCCGCGCGGCATCCGCGCCAACTGCGTCATGCCGGGTTTCCTCGACACCAAGATGACGCGCCACCTGCTCCAGGACGAGGCCCATGCCCGAAACATCCTCGCCACCCACGCCCTCGGCCGTCTGAACACCGTCCAGGACGCCGCACGCTTCATCGCCTTCCTGGACAGCCTGCCCCACGTCAGCGGCCAGGTCTTCCAACTCGACAGCCGCCTCCACGCCTGGACCTGAAGCTCAGGGCCAGATGGATGCCACGCACTAGGAGCTGGGGATCACACCCAATCGGCACACAGCAGCTCCGCCACGAGGGCGGAGAGGAGATTCGTGGCGGTGGTGCGGGAGGCGGCGAGCTGCGTTTCCAACGCCTCCACCAAGGCCATCCGTTGCTCCACTTTGGCCACGATCCGCCGTTGTTGGGTGAGGGGTGGAGGGAGCATGGGAAAAGTTCAGCCGAAGAAGCAGCCACTGGCATCCTCGTCGATCACGCGGAGCGCTTCATCGAGCGAGGCAGTCTGCGGGCAGGGCTGGTAGCGGAACCAGCGGCCGCTCGCTCGTTTCCAGAAAATGCGCCACACGCCTTGATGAACCATGCTTTGGACCTTGGCGATGCTTTCCTCCACCCACTCGCCGGGGCGTTGGAAGGCCGGGCGGACGAGAAAGAGCTCGATGGTGCGGCCCTGGATGCGCTGTCCCTCGCGCACCTTGTCGCGCAAATGCAGCGGCGGACGGCGTCGGGACCAAAAGCATTCTTCCAGCACTCGCAGGTGCTGCGTGAGTTCGTCGTCAGTGAAGGGCATGAGCGTCTAGGAAGGTCGGTGGGCCGTCAGTTCCACCACGAGGGCGGATAGGAGGTTCGCGGCGGTGGCGAGCTGCGTTTCCAACGCGTCCACCAAGGCCATCAGTTGCTCCACTTTGGTCATTGGCCGACGGCGTGCATTGTTTCATCCAAGACACTACCATCTGTGCCGATGAGCGTGAAGGAGTAGATTGGCAATTCCTCGTTGTCCCACTCACCAGAGATGATGACATAGAGGCATCCTACTGAAACAGCAGCGTGGTGTTTGCGAATGATGTCTGTCCATTCGGGAAGGAACTTCTTCTTCTCGTTCTGCCAGTCGCATGAAAGCATCAATACTTTAAGTGGCACTGCCAGACTGCATAAATACTCGATTTCCTGCCACGCGGTGGTGTGTGCGTTCTCGGACTCGGCCGCGATAACGGGCACCCCGGCTTCATTGAGAAAAGTATAGTCACAGCGCATCCGCTCGACCTGCATCCGACAGCCGAGCTGCTCGCCGACGGCTGGCATCAGTGTCCGCTCGTAGAACTCAGTCTTTTTGCGAACGTGTGACCAAGCTTCTTCGAAGGTTGCTTTTGGGATTTGATCCAGTGCCTTGCAAAAGGCGGTGTTAAAAGTGGTCCAATGTTGATGGGGCGTGGTCATGGTATCGACGGCGGAATTATGGGTTATTTGACGCGAGTTCGGCAACGAGGGCGGAGAGGAGGTTCGCGGCGGTGGTGCGGGAGGCGGCGAGCTGCGTTTCCAACGCGTCCACCAAGGCCATCAGTTGCTCCACTTTGGCCACGATCCGCCGTTGTTCGGCGAGGGGTGGGACGGGAATGGGATATGCGCTCAAGGAACGTCCGGTGAGATGCTTGATTGTCGCACCTGTGAAATAGCCAGCGAGCACTTCATTTCGGCAGTCAATCTGAAGGTTCAATGCCAGAAACTCGGACAGAATCGCATCGCACGGACGGACACGGTGAACCGAGGTGATGGATGCGCCAAGGTCCCAGGGTAGCGCTTCGCGCAACCCTGGGCTGCATGACGGAAGCCCTTTGGGCTTCAGAAGACAAGAAACGAACTACGCGGGCGCTGGAAGGCAACGGATGTCCAACGTGCATTCGCCCCCTCGTTCTGGCGAACGAGCCTACTGGGCGCGGTGTAGGCGTTTTCGCCAGAATGCGGACGTTTGGCTGAATCCCAACGGGATTCCGTAATTCAGCCCAGGGTTGCGGCGAAGCCGCTACCCTGGGTAACGAACGAACCGCGGCCCCCTGATCCCGAACCCCAACGGGGTTCCGTCTCTGGCACGAGGCGGCGGTGATTGAAGGTGGTAAGGTCATGGGGTGGCGGCGAGGAGGGCTGCCCACATGGGACGAGTCTGCCAGTCGGCGGGGAAGCCCATCTCAGGGATGAGCGCGGCATCGAGCGTGCGCAGCAGGCGGATGAGGCGATCCGGCCAGCCCGTGGCGGGATCAATGCAGCGGAGCAGATGAATGAGCAGGAGGAGGGTGTTGTGGATTTTCCCCTCCTTTTTCGGCAGGAGCGGGTCCTCGTAAAAGTTCGGGCGCAGATGAGGTGGCTTTTTGCGTGGAAGCTTGAACTTGAATACAAACAGTCGGTTCCAGAGCCGGGAATGATGGGCGGCGGTGTTTCGCAGCACGCTGAGGTGGTGCATGAGGGAGCAGAATGTCTGCTCATCCAGCCCGAACGGGGCGGCAATGGCCTGACGGATGGAGGACTGGCGCAACTGGCTGAGCAGCGTGGAAATGTTTCCAAAGGAGGCGATCTCGACAATGACCCAGGCCGGCGGCCAGGGCATGAGGAGCGTGCCGCGATGATGCTTGATGAAGTCCTCCTTGCTGCGCTCCATCTCGGCGTGGAGCTTTACCAGCGTGGCGGCATGGACCAGAGGCGTGGAGAAGTGCCTGTTGTACAGATAACCCAGCGGTCCGAGCCGGTGGCCGACCTCATACGCCCAGCGGGAGCGCAGGGAGATTTCCACGCTCTTGCAGCCCTCGATGACGAGGTGGCGCAACTGACGATCAAAGGTGTAGAGCGCCCACAACTGCTCGAAAGTGCTGCCGGGCTGAAACGCATCCCGGTTTCCCGGCTGGGTGAAGGGGAAGCGATAGGGGGACAGCCGGTAGTAATTGTGATGCTCCAGGCAGTGGAGGGCCGCAGGCTCGTCCGCCACGGCAAGTCCACGTGCTTTGAGCAGATCGAGCTGCTCCTGGTAGGTCTTGGCGTCCTTTGGCTTGCTCATGCGCCGCTCCTTTCAAAAGCCAAGCCCGGAAAAAAAGGAACCCCCCTTGGTGCGCATCGTGGAGAGGCGTGGGGGGTGTTGTTGAGGCTATGATGAAAGGTAGATTGCATCTTTGCAAGGTGCTTTTTGAAACCGGCGACGAGGATGAATTATGAATTATGAAGGATGAAGAGCGGCGGCAGGATTTCATTCGTTTGCCTTCAGGCTTTCCATCTGCACCCATTCGAGGAGCTTGGTCTTGAGCAGCTCCTTCGAGGGTAGATAGAGCTGGTATTCTTTGGCGTGGATGTTGGCGTCCTTGGGGAGCGTGAGTTCCACCACGGCGTCATTTTTCTCCCGGCAGAGCAGCAGGCCGATGGTGGCGTTTTCCTCCGGCAGCTTCACATGACGGTCGTAGTAGTTCACATACATCTGCATCTGCCCGAGGTCCTGGTGGGTGATCTTGTCGAGCTTGAGGTCGATGACCAGATAGCAGCGCAGGAGCCGGTTGTAGAAGACGAGATCGAGGAAGTAGTGGTCGCCATCGAAGGTGAATCGTTTCTGCCGCGCCTCGAAAAGAAACCCCTTCCCCAGCTCCAGAAGGAATTTCTCCAGATGGGTGATGATGGCGGATTCGAGGTCGGATTCGGAGTAGCCGGACTTTTCATCCAGCCCCAGGAACTCCAGGACGAAGGGGTTTTTCAGCACATCCTCCGGCTTGGTGATGATCTGGCCTTCCCTGGCCAGTTTGCGGATGCCTGCCTTGTCACGGCTGAGGGCGAGACGGTGGTAGAGGGCGGAGGCTTTCTGGCGGCGGAGTTCGGGCACGGACCAACCTTCGTTGGTGGCCTCAATCTCATAAAAACGGCGCTCTTCGGGGTCTTTGATGGGAAGGAGTTCAACGTAGTGGGACCAGCTCAGGGTGAAGGGATTCCTGAATTTAGCAGCAGGCTTCTGCCAAATCTCGACGGGGTCCGAAGTCGCCGAGGGTGCATGCGAAATCCCCTTGGATGCCAATTTAACAGAAGCCTTCTGCTGAATTCGGTTTTCGTTCTCGATGAAGAATTTCCGCATCAACTGAAGATTGGTGATCGAAAAGCCCCTGCCGAATTCTTTGGTCAGTCGGATTGAGAGCGCCTTCAGCATTTCCTGCCCGTAGCCGGCTCGTTTCTCGCCCTTCTGCTCATGCTCGACGATGCGGCGACCGATCTCGAAGTTCGTGAGTACTTGAAATGTATCGACGACGGATGCAACGCCCCGGCGGGCGGACTGGACGAGATTTCGCACCTCGGCGATGAGCGGGGCGAGATTGTCGGGCTTCGTCTTGGCGACGGCGGTTCGCTTGATGGCAGGTTTCTTTTTCATCGGGTGAGGGCCTCCATCAATTGCGTCTTGAGCTGCCCGCGCGTCTCGGCGATCTCCTGGAGCAGCTTTTCATACTCCGGCAGGAGGTGGTCCACATCGCCGGGGCCTTCTTCGGTGCTGTGGGGGTTCTTGAGGTCGAGATTGAAGTTCCCGGCCTTGATCTGGTCGATGGAGACACGCCAGGCGCGGTCGTTTTCGACGCGGGCCTTGAACCCATCGGCCTCGCTGCCCCACCAGGCCTTGATGGGATCAAACTCCTCGATGCGGATGGGTTTCGTCTTGTTGTAGCTCTTGGCTCCGGGCGGGTAGGGATGCTCGTAATACCAGACTTCCTTCGTGGGCGTGCCTTTGGTGAAGAAGAGGAGGTTCGTGCGGATGCCGGTGTAGGGATTGAAGACGCCGTTCGGCAGGCGGACGATGGTGTGCAGGTTGCACTCGGTGAGCAGGGCTTCCTTGATGCGTGTTTTGACGCCTTCGCCGAAGAGCGTGCCATCCGGCAGCACGAGACCGGCCCGGCCACCGGGCTTGAGCAGCTTCATGATGAGCACGAGGAAGAGGTCGGCGGTCTCGCGGGTGCGGAAGTCGGCGGGATAGTTCGCCTCGATGCCGTCCTCCTCCATGCCGCCGAAGGGCGGATTGGTGACGATGCAGTCCACGCGCTCCTTTGGCCCCCAGTCACGCAGCGGGCGGGAGAGGGTGTTGTCATGACGGACGTTGGAGGGCACGTCGATGCCGTGGAGCATGAGATTGGTCATGCACAGGACATGCGGCAGGTGCTTCTTCTCGATGCCGGCGAAGCATTCCTGGATGCTGCGCTCGTCGTTTTCGTCCTTGGCCTGTTTTCGCAGGTGCTCGATGGCGCAGACGAGAAAGCCGCCGGTGCCGCAGGCCGGGTCGAGCACGCTTTCGCCGAGCCGGGGATTCACCTGCTCGACGATGAACTGGGTGACGGCCCGCGGCGTGTAGAACTCGCCCGCATTTCCGGCGGACTGGAGGTCCTTGAGGAGCTTCTCATAGATGTCGCCGAACATGTGGCGGTCATCCCCCAAGACTTCGTTCTGCCACAGAAGACGCTGGAGATACTCGAGCGGCGTGGCGTTGTGCATGTAAGGCTCGCCTGCCTCATTCCAGCTCACGGTGTAGCCACTGGAGGACGGCTTGGTGTATTTGATCCAGCGTCCGCTGGCATCATCGAGGGTGACGTCGTGCTCGCGACCGCCTTCGCGGTCTGGCGGCGGAAAGTCTAGCGGGAGGATTTTCCCGGCTGCGCCTGCCCACTCGATGAGAGCGGCCCACTGCCGCTCCGGGCCGGAGAAGTCGTCGTCTTCCCCATCAGCCGCTCCATCTGCGCATAGCCTGCGGCGGAGGTCAGCCGCGGCATCCGCGAGCGTGCCTGCCGGGCCAGGGTGGAGTAGGTGCTGAGTGTCATAAGGAAGCATAGCTGAAGAGTCGGATGGCATCAACTATCACGCCGCCTTTCGGTAAAGTTCGGTTTCCAGCTCCCGGATGGCCTTCAAATAGCCCGGCTTGCCGCCGAAGAGTTTCACGATCTCGACGGGCGTGCCGTGCTGGGTGAATGGATCGACTTTGAGGATTTCGAGAGACTCGACGCTGGTGATGCCGCTGTCGGCATACTTCTGGAGCAGGGCGTCGAGCACGGCGCGGGCCTGCTCGCCGTATTGGCCGAAAACGTTCCGCTTCTTGACCTTCTCCGCCCGTTCCTTCCGCGTGAGCGGCGGGGCATCGAAGGCGATGTGGCAGACGAGGTCGAAGGCATCGAAATCGTGACCCACCTGATCCGCCAGTTCATCGAGAAAGACGCCCTTGGTGGCGAGTTCCTCCAGAACGGCCTGCTTCTTTTCCGCGGAGTTCCACACGGTCAAAAACTCGTCCATGGAAGCGAACTCCTTGCGCACAGTTTTGCGGGAGTAGTCCTTCAAAGATTCGGTGATGAGCCTGCCGCTTTCATCAAGGTATTGCACCCGCTCGGTGGCGACGCGGACCTCGACGTTATCGACGTAGTATTTCGTGGGTGGATCACCACGGTTGTCGCCATCATCGCCAGAGGCATCGTGACAGTCATCCCCGTAGCTGGTGGTGCCTTCGCTGACAGTGCTGTCATCTTCTGACGTGTCATCCGGTGGCACGACAGTGTCGTCACTTCTGGGCTCGTAAATCTGCACGGGATCGCCATCGAAGTCAGGATCCGCAAAGAGGGCGGTGGCCCGCTTGAAGTCCATGATGGTGAAGAAGAGCTTGTTGTAGTCCTCATTGATGCGCGTGCCGCGACCGATGATCTGCTTGAACTCGGTCATGGAGCCGATGCGCTTGTCCAGGACGATCAATTTGCAGGTCTGCGCATCGACCCCGGTGGACATGAGCTGCGAGGTGGTGGCGATGACGGGATAGGTCTTCTCGGGGTCGATGAAGTTGTCGAGCTGGGCCTTGCCCGCGCTGTTGTCGCCCGTGATGCGGACGACGTAGTTCGGATTCGCGGCGGCGAGGTCGGCATTGGCATTCACCATGGCCTGCCGCATGCGCTCAGCGTGCTCGATGTTTTCGCAGAAGATGATGGTCTTCGAGAAGCGACTGGTGGCCTTCAAGAACTCGGTGACCTTCGCCGCGACGATGGCCGTGCGCTTTTCCAAGATGAGGTTCCGGTCAAAGTCGCGGTCATTGTATTCCCGGTCCTCGATAAGCTGGCCGTGTTTGTCCCGCTGCCCGTCCTCCGGACGCCAGCCGTCGAGGTCCTTGTCCAATCCGATGCGCACGACCTTGTAAGGAGCGAGGAAGCCATCGCTGATGCCCTGACGCAGCGAGTAGGTGTAGATGGGCTCGCCGAAGTATTCGATGTTCGACACGTCCTTTGTTTCCTTCGGCGTGGCGGTGAGGCCGATCTGTGTGGCGGAGGAGAAGTATTCCAGCACCTGCCGCCAGCGGGCATCATCCGCCGCGCTGCCGCGATGGCACTCATCGACGATGACGAGGTCGAAGAAATCCCGCGAGAACTGCTTGTAGATGTTGTCCTCCTCCTCGGTGCCGGTGACGGCTTGATAGAGGCAGAGGTAGATCTCGAAGGACTTGTCCACCGTGCGGTTCGTGACCTTCGTCATGGCGTTACCGAAGGGCTTGAAGTCGTTCGTCTTGGTCTGATCGGCGAGGATGTTCCGATCCACGAGGAACAGGATGCGCTTCTTGGCCCCCGACTTCCACAGCCGCCAGATGATCTGGAAGGCGGTGTAGGTCTTCCCAGTGCCCGTGGCCATGACCAGTAGGAGGCGGTTCTCCCCGCGAGCGATGGCATCGACGGTGCGGTTGATGGCGATGAGCTGGTAGTAGCGCGGTGCCTTGCCGGAGCCGTCGTCGTAGTAGTCCTGAACGGTGATGGCGATCTCGTCAGGCTTCAGCCCCTTGGCCGTGCAGTAACGCTGCCAAAGCTCCTCAGGCGTGGGAAACTGATCGAGCGGGATTTCCCTCTCCACGACCGCCGAGCCTCCGGTGCGGTCATGCTCCAGAAAGGCATCGCCATTCGAGCTGTAGGCAAACGGCAGGTCGAGAATCTCCGCATACTCCAAGGCCTGCGGCATGCCCGCGCCGACGGCGTGGTTGTTGTCCTTCGCCTCCACGACCGCGAGACAGAGGTTGGGCTTGTAGTCGAGAAGGTAGTCCGCCTTTTTCGCCTCGCCCCGCTTCACGGTCTTTCCACGCACGATGACGCGTCCCTTGGTGAAAAAGACCTCTTCGCGCACCTGCGTCATGACGTTCCACTTCGTCCCGTCCCCGCCGACAATCGCAGGCGTGATGAACTTGGTGCGGATGTCCGTCTCGGTGAGGGCTTTCTTGTTCATTCGGCGATGACTTGTTCTAGTTCGGACACTGCGCGATAATTTTGCATATTGTCCGTCTCGCTCCGGTAGCCCCAATGGTAATTTGCGGGTCAGATCCACTTTGCTCCGGTTCCGCCGCGTCCATCTTGTTCCGCAACTTGTCGGCGGCGAGCCAGAGCTTCGCCTCAAACCCCAGGTTGGTGGTGGAGGAATCCTTGGCAGCAGTCTTGGCTTTCGGCGGTCGAGGCATGGTCGGATGAAAAGCTTTTAGGCAGGGAGCCGAGTCGTCCTCATTCAAGATGTGGCATCGTCTTTAGGCAAGCTCATCAACCCTCGAATTATCCGGTGATTCCCAGGCCTTCATGCTCCTGCCATGGGAGATGGGGGCATGTTCACCCCCACCTTGCTCCCTAGCGTCCAGGTTCTGCCCAGGTGGCCAAGGTCTCTTCGCTGGCTGAATCCTTCAGCCTCAAGATTCCGAGTCGAAATCCCCTGCCCACACCTCGCCTGTGGCCAACGCGGTTCGACTGTCTTGATCACGCTTTTCGTCACGAGATGCCGCGCGACCAGGTCGTGGCAAAAAACGGCGGGCAGGGTTCGCTCATCCGCCTTTTCACAGGCTCGCCTTCTTCACGCGGCCGAAGTCGGCGCCCAGGAACCTGCGGGTCATTGCCTCGGCCTGCTCAGAAAGGTCGGTGAGGTAGATGTCCAGCACGGGCTTGCTGCGCGCCCGGCGCAGAAGCTTCTGCTCCTCAAGCACTCGAAGGGTGTGGGTGGCGCAGGTGCTGGCGCTGTCCACCAGCCGCACCTTTTTCCCCAGCATCTTCTTCAACACCGGCATGAGCAGCGGGTAATGGGTGCAGCCCAGCATCAGCGTGTCGATGCCCTTCTCCAGCAGGGGCTCCAGGTACTGTCGGAGCACCAGCTTCAGCGCCGGGTGGTCGATCCAGCCCTCCTCGATAAACGGCACCAGCAGCGGCGTGGCGGAGGCATGGATCTGCAGGCCGGGGCGGCGCATGGCCAGGGCGTACTGGTAGGCGCTGCTGCGGATCGTGCCCGCCGTGCCCATGATGCCGACACGTTCGCACCTGGGGTCCGACAGCGTCGCCTCGACCCCGGGCTCGATGACGCCAATGACCGGAACTCGGAAGGTCGCCTGGAGCAGGGGCAGGGCGTGGGCCGTGGCCGTGTTGCAGGCCACCACCACGGCCTTGACGCCATGGCCCATCAAAAACTGCGTGTCCTCCACGGAGAAGCGGCGGATGGTGTCGGGTGACTTTGAGCCGTAGGGAACGCGGGCCGTGTCCCCGAGGTACACGATGGACTCCTGCGGCATCAGCTCGCGCAGGGCGCGCACAACGGTGAGTCCGCCGACGCCGGAGTCGAAGACGCCGAGGGGGGCCTGGGAGGGGTCGGATGCGGGCATGGAATGGCGACAGGAAGCCCGGGCCGGACCAGGATCAAGCGCCGATTGCAACAGGCTTGCGCAGCCTGGCGCAAGATCGGACACTGGATGAGCAACGATGGAGGAGCAGTTCAGGACCTCCCGCCTTTGTTCTTTTGAAGCCGCTTCCCACTCCCATGAACACCGAGAAACCCAAAGACCAAGGCCCCGTGCTCCGTGACCACACCTACGATGGCATCCAGGAGTATGATCAAAAGCTTCCCAACTGGTGGCTTGGCACCTGGTACATCACCATGGTCTGGTTCGTCATCGCCTGGGTGGCGTATTATCAATTCGGCCTCGGCACCTCAGACACGAGCAAGGTGGACCAGGCCATGGCCAAGATCGCCGAACAGCAGAAAAAGGAGCTGGAGCTCATCAGTGACGACAAGCTCTGGGCGATGTCGAAGGATCCCAAGATCGTCGAGGCCGGTGCCGCCACCTACGCCACCACCTGCGTCGCCTGCCATGCCCCGGACCTGAGCGCCCACCTCGCCGGCGCCAAGCTTCCCGGCCTGCCGCTGAACGACAAGGAATGGAAGCACGGCAGCAACCCCACGCAGATGCTGACCATCATCCGCAAGGGGGCCCCGGATGTCACCAAGGGCATGCCTCCCTGGGAACCCCAGCTCGGTTTGCAGCGGGTCGTCGAAGTTCTGGCCTTCATCCTGAGCAAGCACGAAAAGGGTGAGCCCTTCACCCTTGCCGCCGACTCGCCCCTGAAGAAGTAATTCCAGAACATGAACACCCCCACGCTGGAGACGCTTTCCTCGATTCACACCGATGGTTCCAGGAAGTTCATTCATCCGGCGGATGTCAAAGGGCGCTTCACCCAGCTGCGCAGGCTGGCCGGAGCGCTCCTGCTTCTGATCTACATCGCCCTGCCCTGGATCCCGGTGAACGGCTATCCGGCGGTGTTCCTGGATGTTCAGGAGCGCCGGTTTCACTTCATGGGCCTCACCCTGGCGACCCAGGATCTCTGGGTGGGTTTTTTCCTCATCACCGGGCTGGCCTTCTCGCTCTTTTACATCACCGCCCTCTTCGGCCGGCTCTGGTGCGGCTGGACCTGCCCCTACACGGTCTTCCTGGAGCATGTCTACCGTCGCATCGAACGCCTGATCGACGGTGATGCCACCGCGCGCCGCCGACTTGAAGACGCACCCTGGTCGGCGGGAAAGATCACAAAGCGGGTCCTCAAGCATGGTTTGTTCGTGCTGGTGTCGGCCCTGATCGCCCACATCTTCCTGAGCTACTTTGTCTCCATCAAAAAGCTCTACGAGATGATGAAGGGGCCGCCCACGGAGCACTTCCTGGCCTTCGGCGTCGTCTCCTTCCTGACCGGTGCCCTCTACTTCAGCTTCAGCTGGTTCCGCGAACAGTTCTGCATCATCCTCTGCCCCTACGGCCGTCTTCAGTCGGCGCTGACCGACGATCACAGCATCGTCATCGGCTATGACAAGTCGCGCGGGGAGCCGCGCGGCAAGGCCGGAAGCACCACCGGTTCCTGCATCGACTGCCGCCGCTGCGTGCAGGTCTGCCCGACGGGCATCGACATCCGCAACGGCATGCAGCTGGAGTGCATCGGCTGTGCGGCCTGTGTTGACGCCTGCGATGACATCATGACCAAGCTCAAGCGTCCCACCGGCCTGGTGCGTTATGACTCCTATGTCGGGCTCAAGGGCGGCAGGACCAAGGTCATCCGCCCGAGGACCATTTTCTACACCTTCATGCTGCTCGCAGGCGTCGCCGCCTTTGCCTTTGCCAGCACCCGCATCTCCGCGCTCAGGGCCAGCGCCGTGCGCATGATCGGAGCGCCCTTCTACGTGGCCGACGGCATCGTCCGCAATCAGTTCCTCGTGCGTGTCATCAACAAGCGCAACGAGCCCTCCACCTACCGCCTCGAGCTGGTCGGCGCCGCGCCCGCCGGACTGAAGGCCACTGGCCTGGACCAGCTGCTCGAGGTGCCCGCCATGGGCGAGGAGCAGAAGACGCTCGTCCTTTCCCTGCCTGAAAAGTCCTTTGAAAAATCCTTCCGTCTCCAGGTCAAGGTCACCGACACCCGCCGCGGTGACAGCATGACGACGCGCGTCATGGAATTCCTCGGCCCCGATCCACGCCTCCGCTCCCATGCACCTCTCGATCCGAAAGCTTTTCTTCAATAATCCCTGGCTGCTTCCCATCGTGGCCTTCCTCGGATTCGTGGCCCTCTGGGTCGCCTTCATCTTCTTTGCCTCCAAGCACAAGCCTCAGGAGGTGAAGCGCATCTCCATCGAGCAGAAGCCATGACCGGCATCGACACCAGCGCCGCCGCCTTTCTTGCAGGTCTCGTGACCAGCGTGCACTGCGTCGGCATGTGCGGGCCGCTCTCCTGCTCCTGGGCGGTGAACCCCCAGGGCGGCGGCTTCATGAAGGCCACCGGCATGTACCACGCCGGACGTCTGCTCGCCTATGCCATCGTCGGCGCCCTGGCCGGCATGATCGGCGTCGTGCCCCTGGGCTTCTTCCAGCATGGCGCCGGCATCGTCCTGCCCTGGCTGCTCGTGCTGGCCTTTGCCATGGTCGGCATCGGCCTGGACACCTGGCTGCCCAAGCCCCGCTTTCTCAGTGCCGGACTGCGCCGCTTTCAAACCGCCGCCTTCCGCATGAAAAGCACCGTGCGCGCCGGACTCCTCGGCCTCGGCACCCCCCTGCTTCCCTGCGGTCCGCTTTACGTCATGTTTGCCCTCGCCATGGCGAATGGCAGCCCGGTGAAAGGCTCCGGCTTCGCCCTCGCCTTCGGTCTTGGCACCCTGCCCCTGCTGTGGCTTGCCCAAACCCAGCTCCACTGGCTTGGCGGCCGCCTTCAGCCGGGCACGATGCGCAAGCTGCAGCGCGGCCTTGCGCTCACCGCCGCCATCATCATGGCCTGGCGGCTGCGCGGCACGCTGGACTTTGGCAGCCAGGACATCCCGAGCTGCTGTCACACGGCGGGAATGTAGCCGCAAACTTTCTCCTCGACGCGGGGTTGCAGTTTTCCGAGCATCCCCCCTAGCTGAATGAAGTTCCTTTCCACGTTTCGAGCCAGGCTGATCCTGTCCATCTTCCCCATCGTGGCCGGAGTCACCACGGGCGCCCTGCTGCTGGCGGAGAGAAAGTTCAGCGTCACCTACCAGAAGCTGTTCGAGGAGCAGTTTGAAAACCAGATCGGGGCGGTCACGCAGGCCAAGAACAAGCGCTTTGAAGCCCTGTCATCCGTGCTGGAGCACCTGGCCGAGAATCCGGAGGTCCTCAGCAGCATGGGCGCGAAGGATTATGTCAAGGCCTCTATGATCCTGCGCCCATCCCTGGAGGCGCTTGCCAGGGAGCGGCTGCAGAGTGAGTTCGGCGCCAGCGCACTGCGGGGAGATGCCAGGGAAGGCGTCAAAAACGCCCTGCGTTCCGAACGCCGTGATCTTCAGCCCACCAGGCCAGGGATTTCCGCCAGCGGCACCCTCGGCGCCCCCTTCATCGCACTGATCGACGCCCGGGGTGACTTCATCACCCATCCACGCCCAAGAGCAGGCAAGGACTTCGACGAGGCACTGTCCCAGGAAGCTGCGGCCGTCAGCCGACGGTCCTCCGTGATGCCCTGGCTGGGAAAGCGTGACCTTGCGGAAGTCCTGACCCGCCAGGAGGTCGGCTACCTGATGGTCGAGGCCGGCGAAAAGCGTGGCGAGCAGGTGCGTGAGGTCTTCATCACGCCGCTCCGGGAGCCGGGCACGGAGAAGCTGCTCGGAGCCCTGCTGTTCGGCCTTCCCCTGCCCGCGCTCGCCGACCGCGCCCTCTACGAACAGACACGCCGGAGCGAATCCGGCGAAATCATGGGCGGCATCTATGTGGAGGGCAGGCTGGTCTCCAGCACCGTCCCGGAAAACCAAAAGGATGTCATCGCCGCCGCCATGGAGGAGGCGCTGCGCAAGTCCTCCAAGGAACGGCGGCAGATCCTGGTGCCGATCGACGGCGTGCAGCACCGCCTCATCTATCGGATCCTGAACCCCGATTCACCCTTTCCCCAGGCGGCCCAGGTGAACTTTTATTCACTCGCCCCGCTGCATGATGAAATCCATGACCTTCGCCGGAGCGCCGCCGGCCTTGGCCTCCTGGCCCTCGGAGTCGCCCTCCTGCTGGTCACCCTCGTCTCGCGCGGTCTCTCCGGCCCGGTGCGCAGCCTCGTCGCAGCCGCCCAGGAAGTCGAAAAGGGCAACTACGAAGTGCGCGTGCCGGTGACCCGGGATGAACTGGGCCGCCTCTCCCAGTCCTTCAACGACATGGCGGCGGGACTCGCGCTTCAGGAAAAGTACCGCAGCGTCCTGAATGCCGTCGCGGACCGAACCATCGCAGACAGGCTCATCGACAACCCGGGCGCCCTGGGCGGCGAGCTGCGCCAGGTCACCATGCTGTTCTGTGACATCCGCGGCTTCACCGCCCTGACGGAGAAGATGCCACCTCATGAGGTCATCGAGCTTCTGAACGAACACATGACCGCCCTCACCGACGTGGCCTACGCCCATGGCGGCACCGTGGACAAGTTTGTCGGCGACCTGATCATGGTGCTTTTCGGCGCGCCTGAAGGCAGCCGTGAGGACACCCTGCGCGCCGTGAGATGCGCCCAGGCCATGCAGGCCCGGCGACGCGTGATGAACGCCACCGCCCGGCATCCCCTGGAGATCGGCATCGGTCTCGCCACGGGCAGCGTGGTGGCCGGCTGCATGGGCTCCGACAAACGGCTCAGCTACACCGTGCTCGGCCATCATGTGAACCTCGCCTCCCGCCTTTGCAGCATCGCCCAGGCGGGTGAGATCATCGCCGACCCGGCCACCATCGAGGCTGCCGGGACGGAGATTTCCTCCACGCCGCTGCCCCCCATGCAGCTCAAGGGCTTCTCGGAGCCCGTGCAGCCGCATCGCATCCAGGCCTGACGCCTCCGCCGGCTCACCAGCCCACCGGCTGCGTCCAGGCCTTCTGAAGATGATCCGGCTGCGCCGGGTTCTCCATCAGCTGGTCGGTGATGACGATGGCGCGAACATAAAGTTCGTCACCGGTGAGCGTGTAGGACGGCTCCAGGTCCTCGCTGCTCGCCAGCACCCTGCCGATGTCGGCGCCATGCTGCAGGCGCCGGGGCTGGGGATCCTCCGCCGGGGCATCCACCTCCTTCACGGCGCGGTCATAGTTCTTCAGCGTGCCGCGGAACTCGGTGCGGTATTTCACACCAGGCCTGCCCTGGATCTTCAGCTTCAGCGTGCGTGCCGCCTTGTCATAGCTCACATCATCCAGCGACACGCCGGTGGAGGCGTAGAAGTCACCACGCTGCATGGCCTCCACGAGCGCATTGGCATCGAGCTTCGCCGCCCGCACCATGACCCAGCCGCGTCCGGGCGTGGCCGATCCGCCGTGGTAGTTGTGGCTGTCATCCGTGCCCACGCCGTAAAGCGGCGGCTGCTTCAGCTCGGCGATGCGGATCGTGTTGGCGATGTCCCAGATGCGCTCGTGGTCGGAGTCCACGCGCGAGGCCTCGCCCGCATAATAAATGCCCGGGTGGCCGTTGTAGATCTCGAAGAACCGGTCCTCGACCACGTGCGCCAGGTCGTCCGCCGTCATCGCCCAGCGGAAGTTGGGATGATTGACATGGGCCAACACCGGACGACCCGCCTTCACCGCGTGCTCGGCGATCATCTGAAGGTTCTGGCGCAGGGTTTCGCGCAGGGTTTGCAGGTCCTTTTTCGGCTGCAGGGCCTCCGTCAGGTTCACGGCGTTGATGTGGAGCGGCGCCTTGCCAAAGCCGGCGCTGACCTCCTCCGCCTGGACCAGGAGGAACTTGCCGGGCTCCTCCAGCTTCCGCCGGTATTCCTCCAGCGTTTTCAGACGCACCTCCAGCTCACCCCGGGCATTGCTCCGCGTCTCCACCCAATCAGCGCCAAACTTTTGGTTATATTCGTCCAGCACCTTCGGCCCCAGGGCGATCTTCTTTTTTTCGATGACCGACTCCGTCACCCACTTCTCGCCGGCGTTCAGCGTGTTGTGGTCGGACATGCCGAGGAAATCGTAGCCATGCTCCTTGTACCAGGCCGAGATCATGTCCGGGAAGTCGTTGCCATCGCTCCACAGCGAGTGGGTGTGCGTGTTGCCCTTGAACCAGCGCAGGTCTTCGGCGCCGAGCAGGACGGGAAAAAGCAGGAGGGAGAGACAGATGAATCGCATGATGACGGGCGATGAAAACGCATCCCGCCAGCCCGTCCCTTCAGCGGGAATGACAATCACGGCCTGGGATACTTCGAGCTCGTCAACGCACCTCGGCCATGGTTGGGTTGGGATCGTGAAAAAACTCCTGCTGTCCGCCCTGCCCCTGGCTCTTGCCTCCTGCCTGCTGCCACCGCCTCCCCCCTCGCATGCACCGTCGCATCCGCCGGGGCTTCTTCATCCCGCGCCTGCTCCACCGCACCGGCATCATCATCCCAGGGCCGCCCCGTTCCGGCCCGAAAGCCTGATCGGGCTGCCTGAGGCCGAGGCCATGCACCGCGCCCGTCAGTCCGGCCTGGACTGCCGCGTTGTTGAACGCAACGGCATCACCTTTCCCGTGACGATGGACTACAGCGAATCACGGCTCAACCTCGCCGTCCGCAACGGCAGGGTGATGCGCGTCACCCGCGGTTGAAGCCCGGCCGGGAACTCCACCTCATGACAGCCCGGTAAAGAATGATGCCGGATGAACGATGCCCGCTTGATCGAGGCGGCGATTGTTCAACTCTGCGCGCCCTGCCATGACCGACCGTCTCGAGACCGCCTTCGCCAATGCCCGCGCGCATCTTTTGTCTCTGCGTGGCACGGCCGCACACTGGGAGGGGGAGCTGTCCAGCAGCGCCCTGAGCACCGCCACCGCGCTGGTCGCGCTGCATGGCGTGGACGCCACCAGGCACGGGGCGATGATCCAGGCAGGCGCGCGCTGGCTTGCCTCCCATCAAAACACCGACGGAGGCTGGGGCGACACCACCCTGAGTCAGAGCAACCTTTCCACCACCCTGCTTTGCTGGAGCGCCCTCCGCCTCTGGAGCAGCAGTGCTTCGTCGGACGCAGCCGGCCGTCATGCCGCCACTGAATCCCTGCGTCAGTGCGAAGCCTGGATCACCCGTCGTGTCGGCTCCCTGGATCCGGCAGCCATCCAGCGTGCCGTGATCGCCCGTTACGGCAAGGACCGCACCTTCTCCGTGCCGATCCTCATGCTCTGCGCCATCTGCGGAACCCTGGGTGACCGGGCCTGGCAACGCGTGCTGCCCCTGCCCTTCGAGCTGGCCGCGTTTCCACGTCGTTGGTTCGGCGCCATCGGCCTGCCGGTCGTCAGCTATGCCCTGCCCGCCCTGATTGCCATCGGCCGCACTCGTCACCAAAACGCACCGCCCGCCTGGTGGAATCCGCTCCGCTGGATTCGCGCCGCCCTCTGGCCCCGCATCTCCCCGATGCTGAAGGCCCTGCAACCCTCCAGCGGCGGCTACCTGGAGGCGACCCCGCTCACCAGCTTTGTCACCATGGCCCTGGCGGCGGCCGGCGAAAAAGACCACCCCTGCATCCCAGGAGCGGTGGAGTTTCTCACCCGCTCCATGCGGTCCGACGGAAGCTGGCCCATCGACACCAACCTGGCCACCTGGGGCACGACGCTGTCGGTGAAGGCCCTGGATGAGATCGAGCCCGCCACCGTGAAATGGCTGCTTCAGCAGCAGTATCAGGACGTGCATCCCTTCACCAACGCCGCCCCTGGCGGCTGGGCCTGGACCGATCTTCCGGGTGGAGTCCCGGACGCAGATGACACCTCGGGCGCCCTCATCGCGCTGAGAAAGGCCGGTGATGAAGCTCAGGCTGCGGCCCATGCCGGCGTCACCTGGCTGCTCGACCTTCAAAACCGGGACGGAGGCGTCCCGACCTTCTGCCGCGGCTGGGGCACCCTGCCCTTTGACCGCAGCACCCCTGAAATCACGGCCCATGCCCTGCTGGCCTGGTGGGTCTGGCAGCCGCCGGCCGTGATGCCACGGCTGATGAAGGCCACACACAAGGCCCTGGCCTATCTGAAGGGGACCCAGCGGGCCGACGGCTCCTGGTCACCCCTTTGGTTCGGCAACGAACATGTGGGCGAGGAGGAGAACCCCGTCTATGGCACGGCGGCCGTCGTGAACCATCTGTCGGAAAATCAGGCGCTCGCACATCTGGCGCAGGACCTCATCAACCAAGGCTTGGAATTTCTGGTGAACACGCAGAAGCAGGACGGAGGATTTGGAGGCGATGCCAAGGCGCCATCCACCGTGGAAGAAACCGCCATGGCCGCCCATGCCCTCCTCGGCAGCGGCCGGGCGCATCATCAAAAGGCCGGCAGGGAGGCGGTCACCTGGCTGCTGGGGGCCACCCGGGAAGGCACCGAGTTCCGACCCGCGCCCATCGGCCTTTATTTTGCGCGACTCTGGTACCACGAAAGACTTTACCCCGTCGTCTGGACCACCCAGGCCTTCCGTCGCGCCCTGCGGCACTGAGCTTCAAGTACCCGGCTCCCAGGCCTCCATCGCCAGGCTTGCCGCCCCCAGCGCGCCCGCATCATCATCGAGCTTCGAGGGAACGAGCTGGATCTTCATGTCAGGAAGCTCAGGACGCAGGGTTTCTGCGCAGGCCATGACATCGTCGCAGAAGCGCTGTCCAAGGCTCGTCAGGGGGCCATGAAGGAAGATCTTCTCAGGATCGAGCATCAGCTGCAGGCTGCGGGTGAGGCGGGCAAAATCCAGAACGACGCTTTTCCAGGCCGCTGACTCAGGATCCGCCACCCTGGCCAGGGATTCACGAAGGTCGGCGGGAAAGGGAGCATCGGACGACAGCGATGCCATGCGTCGATAGACGGCGGGGGCGGAAAGGTGGTCATGCATCGCCAGATCTCCGTCAGGCTGGGGCCAGGTCCACATTCCGACCTCGCCCGCCATCTCATGGGCCCCGCGCATCAGCTCCCCGCGGTGCACCATGCTCAGCCCCAGGCCGCTGCGCGGACCGAGCACCACAAAATCCTCCAGGTCGCCGCCCTGGCCGAACCAACGTTCGGCAAGGGCGATGACACGAAGGTTGTTTTCCAGCACCGTCGGCACCCGGAAGCTCTGGGTAATGACCTCCGCCAGCGGCACGTCCCGCCAGCCCTTGAGAAATGAGAAATAGCGCGCCACCCCCCGCCTGCGATCCAGCAGGCCGGGGACGCCGATGCCTATGCCCATCAGGGGCCTGTTGCAGGCCAGGTGCAGGGTGATGATGAGATCCGCCACCGTCTTCAGCACGGTCTGCACATCCGCCTGCTCAGGAAGCTCTTTTTTCTCGGTGGTCACGATGCCTCCGGCGAAGTCAACCGCCGTCGCCTGAACCCGCTGGGCGGTGAATTCAACACCGGCAAACCAGCCCGACTCCGCATTAAGTGCAAGCAGGCGCATCGGACGCCCCAGTTTCGACACACGTTCCATGCCAACCTCCCTGGCCAGCCCCATGTCGATCAACTGGTCCACATACAGTCCAAGCGTGGACGCCGAGGCATTCACCAATTTCGCAAGGCCGGAACGGGAAACGGCACGACGGCTGCGCAGGTTCAGCACGGTGGTGGCAAGCAGGGAACGGTGGTCAGGAAGCGAGCGTCGCATGTTGATTTGTGGCAAATGCTATTGTCGAGTTCGAAGCAATCTTTCCAGTTTTTTCTTAGTTGGAAACTGGAACAACCCGAGCCTTATTCCAATAGAACTTCATGAATTTTCCAGCAAACGCCTTCATCCTGGCGGCCGCGTGTCTGGCTGTCGGCTGCGACAGGAACGGTGCAAGTCCTTCCCTCCCAAGAGAATGGGACCTCCTTGGCAGCGCCCTGCTGTCCCAATGGCAGCAATCAGGCATTCCCGATGAAGGTTCCATGCAGGTCACCGCCAACGCCCTGACTCTGCCGGTCGGCCTGCCCATGACAGGCTGCAAGTTTGCGGCCTGGCAGGCCCTCGGAATGCCAGGAACGGATTATGCCATCGAGTACGAGGCCATGAGGGTCGATGGCGATGACATCTTCGGCATGTGCACCTTTCCGGTGTCCAGCCATTCAGGCCACGCCACCTTTGTGATCGGCGGCTGGGGGGGCACCCTGACCGGCATCTCCAGCATCGACTTCAAGGATGCGAGTGAAAACTCAACACGTGCCGAACAAAAGTTTGCGAATGGCGTGTGGCATCATGTCCGCATCGAAGTGCGTCCTGAGGACATCCGCGCCTGGGTGAACGGGAGGCCGGTGGTGAACGTCAGCATCAAGGGAAGGCAGGTCGGCCTGCGCCCGGGATACATCGACCACTGCCTGCCATTCGGCTTCGCAACCTGGAACACGGAGGGCAGGATCCGGGGAGTGAAAGTCCACCGGCTCTGAGGGTGACCCGGGTCCTACCTCATCCCCCAGCCCCCGAGCCGCCGCTCACGCGCCATGGCTTCCAGACGCCTGAGCTCCCGTTCATGGGTCTTCGCATCCTGGTTTGTCGGCAGGGTGGTTCCCCGTGTGTGTATGCGCGCCAACCCCGCCTGCACCAGCCTGGCGGAAAGATCCACGCCGTCGGCAAACACGACGAAGGCGTAATACCGTCCGCTGTCATAAACCTTGTGCCACTTGGTGAAGAGGGTGAAGGGCTGCGTGGTCAGGAGATCTCGGGTGAAGGCCTCGGCCTGCCTGCCTAGGGCGAGGGTGCGGGCTTCATCCAGACCGTCAAAATACGCACCCTGTTCGGCAAGACGCTGGCCGTTGAGATGATGACGCTTCTTTTCCGGACAATCGGCAAAATACAGCCGGAACTCATGGACCTGGCCGTTGTGCTCCAGGTGAAAGCTGTCACCGTCATTGTCAGGATGAGGATGGAGCCGCGCCCCGAGGATGACCTCGAAGACCTGGGTGGCGTTCCGCGAAGGCGAGGCGGGCCTTTGCACCACGCCATCCCAACCCAGCCAGCCAAGGACCAGCAGCAGGGCCAGGCGCCAGAACCGCGTCGTCTTTCGTCGCCTCCGTCTCATGCACCCAGGGCTTCCAGCACCGCATGGTCGATCGTGCGCAGCCGCGCCTGCCGTGCGCCCATTTTCGGCACACAGTCCAGCAGGGCCCGGGTGTAGGGATGCTGAGGACGGCTCAACACCTCCTCGGTCGGCCCCGTCTCGACGATTTGCCCGCGAAACATCACCGCCACACGGTCTGCAACATCACGGATGATGCCAAAGTTGTGCGTGATCAGGATGAGGCTCATCCCCAGATCCCGCCGAAGCCCGGCGAGCAGCTCCATGATCTGCTTCTGAATCGTCACATCCAGCGCAGTCGTCGGCTCGTCGGCCACCAGCAGCTTCGGATGACAGCACAGGGCCATGGCGATCATCACGCGCTGCTGCATGCCACCGCTGAGCTCATGTGGATACGCGCGCAGCCGCTTCTCCGGCTCTGTGATGCCCACCTTCTGCAGCCAGTGCAGGATCTCGGCGTCACGGTCCTTCACCTCCGGACGATGCAGCGCCTGCGACTCTCCGACCTGCGTTTGCACGGTCAGCACCGGATTGAGCGACGTGGTCGGCTCCTGGAAGACATACGCAATCTCCTTCCCCCGCACCTTGCGCAGCCCGCTCGCGTTCAGGCCCAGCACGTCATGCCCCGCAATGCTGAGCTCGGATGCAGTGATCACCGCCGGCGGTTCCGGAAGCAGCCTGGCGAGGGCCAGCGCCGTGGCGCTCTTGCCGCTGCCACTTTCACCGACGATGGCGATGGACTCGCCCTGCGCGAGGTCGAGGCTGACGCCCTTCACCGCCTGGGTCGGCGGAGCGTCATGACGTCGGAAGCTGACCTTCAGGTCGCGGATGCGCAGCAGCGGCGGGGGGGAGTCCATGAACAATCCTTGGTTCGGCGGGGGAGGCTTAGAAGGTCTGAAGGCCGGCCGGAGGCGCCCCCCCGCCCTGGTAGGCCGGAGCACTGGGGGTGCTGGCACCGCGCAGCCGCTGAAAAAAAGAGGGCTTGGCCGCCTGCTGCGTGGCCTGGTAAGTCGGTGCGCCCTGGTTGAAGGCGGCCTGGGGCGGCGGTCCGTACATCGCGCCGGCCTGCGGCTGGGAATAGGACGGTATCAGCGGGGCCGACTGTTGAACCGGCTGCTGCCACTGCTGCTGGGCCGGCGGCTGATAGGTCTGCTGCTGCGCAGGCTGTGAGTAATAACCGGCCTGCTGTGCATGAGCTCCGGTTCCATAACCCTGCTGAGGCAGCTTGTAGGCGGTGACCTTCACCTGGGCGAGCTGCATCGGCGTCATCCCGATCTGCCCGGCGGCGGCGCTGGACAGGTTGATCACCCGTCCCGGATAGTAGGGGAAACGGTCCGTCACCAGCACCTTCACGCTTCGTCCCGTGTACAAGTTTTTCACGGTCAGCTCCGTGCCAAAGGGCAGCGTGTTCTGCGCCGCCGTGTAATAGTTCGGATAATAAACCTGGCCCGAGGACGTCATCCGGCCCGCATAGCTGTCGGCGATGTAGGAGGCCCAGCCCTGCTCCTGATAGACAGGCGTCTGGCATCCGACAAGCGTCAGGGCTGCGGTGAGAAGTGCGGCGAAACGGAGGCGCATCATGCGGTCCGGCTTATACACGACCAGCTTCCTGAAGAGAACCACTTTTATCTCCGAAACCAACCTGCGCTCAATAAAGCAGCACCGCCTGCCTGCGGGTCATGAAATCCGCGAGTTCATCCGTCCAGGCCGCCGTGACACTGCGCCAGCCGCCGCCGCTGCGGATCATCTCCAGCAGCCGCTTCTGGTTCAGCAGCGTGCCGACCTTTTCGACCGCAAATTCATCGGGATGCAGCTTCTGAAGGATGGTGGCGATGGCGATCCCCGCAGCCACGGGCTGCAGCACCTCCCTGTCCGTGACCACCAGCCTGACACCTCCGCACATCCGGTCCTTGAAGACGCTGGCCGACGGCTTGAACCGCACCGGCACAAACCGCAGGCCGGGAAGGCCGAGCTTGTTCAGCTCATGCGTCAGCCGCAGGTCATCCACATAGGGTGCGCCGACCACCTGGAAGGGCGTGTCCGTGCCACGCCCGACACTGACGCTGAACTCCAGCAGCCCGACGCCGGGATACAGCAGCGCCGCCTCTGGAGACCGCATGTTGGGCGACGGGTTCTGCCAGGGCAGTCCGGTCTGATCAAACATCAGCCCGCGCCTCCAGCCCTCGACACGGATGACCTGCAGGTCCGCCCCAGCTTTTCGTTCGGCGTTCATCAGCTGCGCCAGCTCGCCCACCGTCATGCCGTGACGCAGAGGCATCGCGTGGGTCGCCGTGAACTTCTCCTCGTCCACCAGCACAGGCCCCTCGACATGGAGGCCGCCCGCAGGATTCACGCGGTCAAGCACGATGAACTTTTTGCCCGCCTTCGCCGCCGCCTCCAGGCTCAGCCGAAGCGTTGAGATGTAGGTGTAGAAACGGCAGCCGATGTCCTGGATGTCAAAGACCAGCGCATCCAGGTCCTTCATCTGCTCCGCGCCAGGCGCCCGCGCCTCACCGTAGAGGCTGAACACCGGCAGCCCCGTCCTGGCATCCTTGCTGTCGCCGATCTTCTCCTGGTCCAGCTCGCCGCGGATGCCATGTTCCGGGCTGAACAGGGCGCGCAGCCTGACATCCTTCGCCGCATGCAGGAGGTCAATGCTGCTTTCCCGGCGCACGTTGATACCGGTGTGGTTGGTGATCAGCCCCACGCGCAGCCCCTTCAGTGCGGCAAACCCATCGCGCTCCAGCACATCGATGCCGTTGAGCACCGTCGGCACCTCGTTTTCAGCACGCTTCGGCAGGGCATCCCCGACACCTCTGAAATCAAAGCCTGGCACGCATTTCGCCGCCGCCGTCCCCACCTGCTCGTAAAGGTCACGCACACTGCCGCCGCCCTCCGGATGCAGCCGTGAACTGAGGAAGATGACGAAGGTCTGCGAGGCCGGATCAATCCACAGGCTTGTCCCCGTGAACCCGGTGTGGCCGAACGACCCGATGGGAAACACCTCCCCTCTCGGCCTGCTGAAGCCTGAGTCAATGTCCCAGCCAAGCCCGCGCCTTTCCAGCACCGTCGCCGCCGTCTGCACCTGCTGCATGCGCCGGATCGTCTCCGCCTTTAAAATCCGCACGCCCTCCAGCTCGCCGCCGCCCAGGATCATCCGCGCATAACGCGCCAGGTCGGCCGCCGTGGTGAACAGACCCGCATGTCCCGTCACGCCGCCCATGCGCCGCGAGGTGGGATCATGCACCACTCCATTCAGCATCTGGCCGAACTCATCCCGCTCCGTCGGGGCAATGCGGGCACGCCAGCTTGCCGGGGGACTGAAGCGGGTCGCCGCCATCTTCAGCGGCTTGAACACACGCTCCGCCGCCAACACGTCCAGCTTCCGGCCGCTGACGCGCTGAACAATCTCCCCCAGCAGGATGAAGTTGATGTCGCTGTAGCGGAAAAGGCTGTCCGGCGCAGCCTCGGGAATGCTGGATGTCGCCCGCCGCAGGCCTTCGGCATAACCTGTCCAAGCCGGCTCCTTGGGAATGCCGGCGGGCAGGCCTGAGTTGTGCGTGAGCAGGTGCCGCACACACACCTGTTCACGCCCCTCGCCGACAAACTCCGGCAGATAGCGGCTCACCGGTGACTCGATGTCGATCCTTCCCTCCTCGGCGAGCTGCATGACGCAGGGCGTTGTGGCCACCACCTTGGTCAGCGAAGCCGCGTCAAAGACCGTATCCAGCGTCATCTCCTCCCTGACAGGAACCAGCTCACGCACGCCCTTCACCAGGGTGTGCACCTGGCTCTTGTGCTCCAGCCACACCACCGCGCCCGGCGGATTATTTGCGACCACCGCCTTTTCAACCAGCTGGTCGAGGGCCGTCAGGCCTGCGGGATCAAGCGCCGGACCGGCATGCAGCCCGGTGGCAAGGACGAACCAAAAGCAGGATTGCTTCATCATGGCACATCGTAGAACGGCTGCCGCCCGCCGCCAGGAAATCATCACACCGTCATGTCACTGCATCGGAAGCAGCAGTTCGACCGTGCTCTCACCACGGCGCACCTTGACGGGCACCTTATCTCCCTGCCGGTGCTCCTGCATCAGGTGGCCGTGCAGCCTGCTTTCCGACATGCGCTGCCTCATGCCCGCCACCTCCACCAGCACGTCCTCCTTCTGAAATCCCGCCTTCTTGGCCGCGGCGTGCATGCCATGCATGCCCAGCCCCTTCACCCACAGGGCCATGCCCTCCGTCCCCAGGCCGCGCTGAAGCCGTTCTTCATCCGTCAGGTCCACCAGGTTCAGTCCTCCCGCCGCCATGCCGCGCATGGACCATGTCCCGACACGGCCTGAAATGTCCGTCGTCTTCCTCCAACCGGAAGGCAGGTCCAGGATCAGCGTCTTCTCCCCACCGTCACGCCTGACCACCATTTCATGACGGGCGCTGTCCCCGCTGCGGTGCAGGACCCAGGCGAAGTCGGCCATGGAAATGAGCGGCTGATCGGCAAATGACACGAGCACATCACCAGCCTTCACACCGGCCTTGTCGGCAAGACCCCCCTCTGCCACCGACTGTACCGTGGCGGCCTGGTCGGCGGCAAGCGTGAGTCCCAGCGTCTCGGGCGCCGGCATCGGATACACCCACTCGTCCGGCACCGGCTGTTTGCGGTCACGATAGGAGGCGCGCATGGCATCACCGATCATGTGACAATGCACGCAGCTCTGCACCACCTTGCCGTCCCAGTTCAGCTCACGAGTGTAGCGCTCCGCCAGCTTCGGCATGTCCACCGGGTTCACATACTCCACAGGCCCGGGCTGCTTGCCCGCCAGCGCAGGCTTGTTTGCCGGATAGCCACGATGAATGGCCAGCACCGCCTCCAGCGCCTGCTTGTAGCCCGCCAGCGTCTGGTCGGCGGAGTTCTTCTGATGCGACCACGATCCATAGCGGCCGTAAACCGTGCCATCACCATTGAAGAAGAGGGTCGAGAAGGACAGGTCGTAGTCGAACTGGAAGCGTGTCAGGTCGATGGCGTTGGCGTTGATCACCCTCAGGCAGACAAACTGGTCCAGCAGCGGCGCAATCTGCTCGCCCTCCATCAGAACCGCCGTATCCAGCCCCATGCAGGACATGCAGGGAACGCAGCGCATCACCACCAGCAGCGGCCTGCCGGTGAGCCGCGCCTGCTTGAAGCCGCTCTCGATGTCATTGTAGGCCCAGCGCTTGTCAGCCTCCATCCGTGCCTTGTCCGCACGCACCGCCCCCTCCCGGTCCTTGACCGTTTCCGCCAGGGCAAAGGGCACGAGCAACGCAGGAAGCAGGAGGTGAAGTGCTTTCATTCCGCCATCCTGTCATGACGCACGTCCCCGGGGCAAGCCTGCTCTTGGGAGATCCAGATGACCCTCAGACCAAGCCTCTCCGCCACCGCCCTGCCGCGCTCCGGCCCCAGCACCATCAGTGCCGTGGCATAACCATCCGCCAGCGCACAGGACGGATGCAGCACCGTGACGGAGGCCAGTGCGTGCTCCACCGGCCGCAGCGTGCGCGGATCGATCAGATGGCTGCGCCCGCCCTTCTGGTGCCGGTAGGTGCCGCTGGTGGATAGCGACAGGTCGGATACCGGCACCTGCTGAAGAACCTCACCCTGCGCAGCACCCGGATCCTGGATGCCCGCCCACCACGAACGGCCGCCCGGCGCCTGCCCGGCGGCGCACACCTCCCCGCCCACCTCCAACAAAAAGTTCTTCAACCCGCGCGCCTTCAGCATCACGACCAACTCGTCGATGACAAAGCCCTCGGTGACGCTCGCCACGTTGATGCGCAGCTCCGGCACGCTTTTCTTCAAGGCCGGCGGCTCATCCCGCACCTGAAGGTGACGCCAGCCGGTTGCCGTCGTCGCCGGCCCCGTCGGCGGTGCAAACCCGGCCGCCTCGATGACCGGGGCCAGCGTGATGTCCAGCGCCCCGTCCGTGTCATCGGCAATCCGGCGCGCCAGCCTGACCACCTCGACCAGCTCCCGCGGGACGGGCTGCCAGTCCGTGGATGAAACTTGGTTAAACCTGCCCACTGCCGAATCCTTGCGCCAGTGCGAAAGCACCGCCTCGCGCCGGTCAAGATGATCCTGCACCAGCTGACGGACCTCCTCGCCGGCCTCATCCGACCTCAGGCTCCAGGTCGTTCCCATGGTGGGGCCGGAAAAGGTTTCAAGCCCCCGCCCCTTCCGGCCGCAGACGGCAAGCAGCAGCAGACCGCCCAGGGCGATCAGCGGCAAAAGAGGCAGGCGGCGGTTTTTGAGTCTGCTCATGAATCAGTCCGAACTTGGCAAGCCGTCACACACCGCAAGCAACTTGTTGCTGCGGCGGCTCGACACTTTCAATGCTTTTGGTTAGCTAAGGTGATGAGCCGGACGCTCTTCCTGATGCTGCCCATCCTTGTCTGCCAGTGCGCTGCCCCACGGGCCCCGGCCACACCGGAGCAGGTCGGCTGGCGGCTCGTGGCCCGGAGACCTGACACCTACTGCCCGCCCGGCTGCACCATCCCCTGGAAAGCGGGACCGGGAGAATGGCAGGGAGAATTCATTAACGACGCCACCGGGGAAATCCGCTATTATGTGCCACCTGCCTCCCCGGAGCTGCGTCGGCAGGCCCTGGCGTGGAGAAGGCTGTCTCTGCGGAAAGCCAAGACTGGCGCTGAACCGGGACATGCGACCTGCCTCTTCCTGAGGCGATCAACGCTTTCCACCGCGCTTTTGCTTGGAGGACTCGGTGGCATAAGCCCTTCCGACACCTATTCGGAGTCATTCAAGGACATCTGGACGCAGGATGATAATTCACGCAGGGCCCGGCCGTGAGCCCCGCCGCCTCCGGCGCAGCAGCCCTGGCAGGCCAAGGAGCACGCCAGACTCAAGGCTTCCGCAAAGCCCTCAGCAGCCGCCTCAGGGTTGCCGCCTGCCTCTTCGGGGTCAGTGCACACTCCCAGATCCTCAGCACCCGCCAGCCGTTTCTGCGCAGCCCCCGGGTCGTGAGCGCGTCCCGGGCCTGGTTCCTGACGATCTTTTCACGCCAGAACTTCCGGTTCTGCCGCGGCTGCGTGCCGTGACGCGGACAGCCGTGCCAGAAGCAGCCGTCCACAAACACGGCCACACGCTCCCGGTGGAACACGAAGTCCGGCCGCACCCGTCCCGCCCTTGGCCGCGCCCCAGCTGCCACCTTCGTCTTCCTTCCCCCAAGCCCCAGCGACACATGCCTGCGCCAGCCCTTGATGCCCGCTTCCCGCATCAGCTTCACCAGCCTCTTCTCGGTCGATGAATTTCCCTTCGCGCGGATGAGGGACATCACCTCGCTGCGTTTTTCGGGGCTGAAGACATCGGGCATGGCGGAACGACTTGACCCGCAGCATAACCAACTGTGCCAGATTCGCATCCTGGGAAAGAACCCGGCCCCTGAAGGCTGAAGCCCTCACTTCATGAGTCTGCGCGCATGATGCGGATGCCCTGAAAAGAAAACGCTGCGGACAGGAGCACCCGTCCGCAGCGTCCATAGAGTTCTCCAAGGGCCTCAGACCACCACGCTCAGCACGCGGACAATGCCGGGGATCTTCTCCAGCTCGGCAAGCACCTCGGCGGAGGGCGTGCTGTCGAGCGTAAGCAGCGTCAGGGCGGTGCCGCCCTCCTTGTTCCGGCTCAGGCTCATGTCGGCGATGTTCACCTGGTTCCTGCCCAGGATGCTGCTGTAGGCGGCGATCATGCCGGGGCGGTCCTGGTTTTCAATGAAGAGCAGGGTTCCCTCAGGACGGGTCTCGATGTGACGGTCGTTGACCTTCACGATGCGCGGCTCGCCGGCAAAGAAGGTGCCTGCAATGCTGGCGGTTTCAGCGCCGTTGCTGGCCTGCACTTCAATGAGGTCGGTGAACAGGCTGGCGTCGGAAAGGCGGCTTTCCGTGAAGCGCAGCCCGAGGTTTTCAGCAACGCCGCTGGCGTTGATGTAGTTGACCTGCTCGGCCCCGACGGCGCGTTCCAGGAAGCCCTTCAGCACGGCACGCGAGATCAGCGTGGTGTCGCCGCTGCCGACCTTGCCGCTGTAGTTGATGCGGACGACGTTGGAACGTGTCGGCGCGATCTGGGAGACAAGACGGCCGAGCAGCTCGCCGAATTTCAGGAAGGGGCCGACTTCCGCGAGCACCTTCGGATCGACGTTCGGCATGTTCACAGCGTTGACGACCGTGCCCTGCAGCAGGTGGGCCTTGATCACCTCGGCGATCTCGATGCCGACGTTTTCCTGGGCTTCCTCCGTGGAGGCGCCAAGGTGCGGGGTGAAGACCGTGTTGGGTGCCTTCAGCAGCGGGTAGTCGGCGGGCGGCGGCTCGGTTTCAAACACGTCCAGCGCGGCTCCGGCGATGGTGCCTGCGGCCAGGGCCTCGGCGAGCGCGGCGTCGTCGATCAGACCGCCGCGGGCGCAGTTGATGATGCGGCAGCTCTTCTTGAGGCTGGCGAGACGCTTCGCATTGATCATGTGCTTCGTCTCCGGCGTCAGCGGCATGTGCATCGTGATGTAGTCGGCCTGCACGATGGCGGCGTCGAGGTCCTCGCAAAGCGTCACCCCCAGGCTGTCCGCGCGGTTCTTGCTCAAGTAGGGGTCATAGGCGACCACGCTCATGCCGAAGGCCTTCGCACGCTTGGCAAACTCGGCGCCGATGCGGCCCATGCCGAGCACGACCAGGGTCTTGCCGTAGACCTCGGTGCCCTGGAAGCTCTTGCGGTCCCATTTGCCGCTGACGATGGTGGCGTGCGCCTGGGGCGTCTTGCGGCTGAGGGCCATCATCAGGGTGAAGGCCTGCTCGGCGGTGGAGATGGTATTGCCGCCAGGAGTGTTCATCACCACCACGCCGCGCTTCGAGGCGACCGGCACGTCGATGTTGTCCACGCCGACACCGGCACGGCCGACAACCTTCAGCTGGGTGGCGGCCTCCAGAACCTTGGCGGTCACCTTGGCTCCGGAACGCACGATGATGGCATGGGCGTCACGGGAGGCCTCGATCATCGCCGCCTCCTCCTTCAAGTTCATGTTCACGACCACGTCAAAGGAGGGCTCCGACTGGAGCAGCTCGATGCCTTTGCTCGAAATGGGGTCGTTGTTGCCGGCGATGAGGATTTTAAACTTCTGGGCCATGTCAGGAGGGGTAAAAAGGGGGCGCAGGCTAGGTGATGTTGTGGAAATGGCAAGGGCGGCCTGCCCGAGGATGTCCGCCGGGGTCTCCAGGCTCCAAGTGACATCTTGCGGAACCGGCGGCGCAGGCTTCCAGTACCCCATGTTTGAAAAGCGCCTGCATCCCCTGGCCTCACGCCTCGCGTTCGCCTGGCGATTCGTCAAATTCTTCGCCATCGCCCTGGTCCTGGCTCTGGTGGCGCTCGGCATCGGCACTCTGGGGTATCACTTCATCGCCGGATTCACCTGGGTGGACTCCCTGCTGAACGCCTCCATGATCCTGGGTGGCATGGGTCCGGTCGGGGAACTGCCGTCGGATGCGGCCAAGCTCTTCGCCAGCGCCTACGCCCTCTTCAGCGGCCTCATGTTCATCACCATCATGGGCCTGCTCCTCGCCCCGGCTGCCCACCGCATCCTGCACGCCTTCCACCTCGACGAAAGCGACTCCGACTCCGATCAGCCATGACCCATGCCTCCCCCACTTGCAAACGTGTCGTCATCCTCGGCGCCAGCGACAAGCCCGAACGCTACGCCCACCAGGCCCAGCAGCTCCTTGCCCGGCACGGGCATGAGGTGATCCCGGTCCACCCACGCCTGTCGGAGATCGAGGGCACCCCCGTCGTCGCCGACCTCAGCCAGGTCGCCGGCCCTGTGGACACCGTCACCATGTACGTGGGCCCAGCCATCTCCAGCGGACTGGTCGAGAAGCTGATCGCGCTGAAGCCCCGACGAGTCATTTTTAACCCCGGTTCTGAAAATCCGGCCCTGAGCGTCCATCTCCAGGCCGCAGGCATCTCCGTGGAGGAGGCCTGCACTCTCGTGCTGCTGCATACGGGGCAATTTTTGAAATTTGCTAGGTGATCAGCCGAGGATTTAACCCTAAACGGTAAGCATGGCTTTCTGGAAATCACTCACGGCACATCTGGTCATCCTTTCTTTGTATGGCTGCACCTCCACCGCCCGCATGACGGCGCTGGACCGGTCTCTGGTGAACAAGCAGGTCACCCGCACCCATTCCGGAGGCGTTGTCATCAGCATGGACGGAAGCTTTCTGCTGAATCCAACCGCTGCAGTCGAAACCTTCCACAAGGTGGCGGAAAAGGAACTGGGAGGACGCCCCTATCGTTATACCTACACTGTCGACAAAAAGCAGAGCACCCGGCGGATCGAGGTGCCTGGACAGGAGGTAGCTAGTTCACCCCAGTCAGATCCTACAAGAACCGGTGCCGGCGGAAGCTACTACATGCCTTTTTACGTCCAGCAACCCAGCGGTGGAGGCAGCGGCGGCGGTGAGGCAGCCATCATTCTGGGATCCATCGCCCTGATCCTGCTGATAGCCAAACTGGCCGCTGACAACCGGAAAAAGAAGGACGTCATGCCGCCCCAGGTAGTGTCGGCCACTGTCCCTGCCGCACTTCATGAGCCCACCTTCCGGGAGGAAACCGTCGCCACAAGCATCATCCGTGTTTCAGGTAATGCCGAACCTGTTTCCCCAATCACCCTGGACCGAAGCCGCGCGGTGGAAATCCTGCCACCCGACCAGCCTCCCGTGATCGGCAGGCTCAAGCCAGCAGTCGCCGGTGCCATTGCAGACAAGCTCCAAGAGGCATTCACCGGCATCGGTTGTGCGGCCAGCATTGGCAGCAATCCCAGGCAGCAGGGCTATCGGGTCAGTACCACCGTCCTGCGAGCTCAGGGCACCCCCGTCACTTATTCCGCACTCACCCTGGAGATCACCCTCACGGATGAACGCAGCCAGAAGGAGCTTGCCCGCTGGCTGGTCCAGGCCGCTGAGAAACCCTTCGACATCAAATCCCAGAACGAACGTCTTTACGGGCCCGGCATCTCCACCGGCATTCTCCAGAAACCAATGCAGGCACAGCTTGCCCGTTACTTTCGCTGACCCTGCACAAGGGCGCAAAAGCCTGCTCATCCTGAAAGCTCTGCACCTGCCTGAAAGGGAAATCCGACAGCAGCACCCATGGCCCCGGAGTCGGCTGCATCGGCCTCCGCAGTGGCGGCACCCCGCCAGGAGTGACCGCTCCGCCACCCCTGCTCCCCTTCCACAGCCCTATTCCCCTCCTTGCCAAAGGCCCCGGGCTCTCCACTATCCCGACCCCCGTTTGGGCTGAAAATCCCTGCCTCCCTCCCTCATGTTTGACTGGATCATCAAAAAAATCATCGGTACCAAGAACCAGCGCACGGTGAAGCGCCTGCAGCCGGTCGTGGCCGAGATCAACCGCATCGAGCAGCAGCTTCAGAACGAGTCCGACGAGGCCTTGCGTGAACGGGTGGCCGGCTGGAAGGCCCAGTTCCGCGCCTTTCACACCCCCCATTTCCTCGGTGGCGTCGCCCTGCGCATCGCCGATGAGGAGGCCGTGAACGCCTGCCTCGGGCATGTCGCAGGCTACTTTGGCGCCCTCAGGCAGCACTTCCCCTCCCTCGACGACTCCTATCTCGCCGAATCCGCCTGGCGCAGCGCCGGCCTTGATGCCAAAAAAGGGCTGATCGACCGTGCCCGTGAGGCCTGGAACGAAATCCAGCCGAAGTTCGCCGCCATCGAAGCCCGGATGCTCGACCAGATCATGCCCGAGGTTTATGCGGTCGTGAAAAACACCGCCCGCCGCCTCTGCGGCCAGGAGCACATCGTCTGCGACACCCCCCTGAAGTGGAACATGGTCCACTTTGACGTCCAGCTCATCGGCGGCATCGCCCTGCACCGCGGCATGATCGCCGAAATGGCCACCGGTGAAGGCAAGACACTCGTCGGCACCCTGCCTGTCACCCTCAACGCCATCACCGGCCGCGGCGTCCACGTCATCACCGTCAACGACTACCTCGCCCGCCGTGACTCGGAATGGATGGGCTACCTCTACAAGTTCCTCGGCCTCACCGTCGGCTGCATCCAAAACGACCAGCCCAGCCACATCCGCCGCCAGCAGTACGAGTGCGACATCACCTACGGCACCAACAGCGAGTTCGGCTTCGACTACCTTCGCGACAACGGCATGGCCTCCAGCAAGGACCAGCAGGTCCAGCGCGGCCACTACTTCGCCATCGTTGACGAAGTGGACTCCGTGCTCATTGACGAGGCGCGCACCCCCCTCATCATCTCCGGTCCCGTCGCCGCCGCCGAAAGCAACCATCAGTTCGAACGCTACAAGCCCCTCGTCGACCAGCTCGTCCGCCGCCAGACCACCTACTGCAACCAGCTCGCCAGCGAGGCCAGGGCCCACGCTGAAAAGGGCGAGTTCGAGGAGGCCGGCAGGAAGCTCTTCCAGGTCAAGCTCGGCCAGCCGAAAAACCGCGCGCTCATGCGTGCCATGGAGGATCACGAACTCCGCCGCGCCATGGAGAAGGCCGAGCTGCGCACCTACGAGGACACCCAGAAGAAGGAGCTCTTCGCCCTCAAGGAGGACCTCTTCTTCTTCATCGAGGAGAAAAGCCACGACGCCGACCTCAGCGAGAAGGGCCGCAGCTTCCTCAGCCCCGATGATCCGGACGCCTTCGTCCTGCCCGACCTCGCCACGCTTTACTCCGAAATCGACGGCGACGCCGCCCTCTCCGACCAGCAGCGGCAGCAGAAAAAGACCGAGCTTCAGGACCGCCTCAGCTTCCAGGGCCAGCGCATCCACCAGATCAGCCAGCTCCTCCGCGCCTACTGCCTCTATGAAAAGGACGTCGAGTACGTCGTCGAGGAGAACAAGGTGGTCATCGTCGACAGCCAGACCGGCCGCAAGATGCCCGGCCGCCGCTGGAGCGACGGACTGCACCAGGCCGTCGAGGCCAAGGAAGGCGTGCAGATCGACGCCGAGACCCAGACGCTCGCCACCATCACCATCCAGAACTACTTCCGCCTGTATCAGAAGCTGGGCGGCATGACCGGCACCGCCGAAACCGACGCCGCCGAATTCCACGACATCTACCGCCTCGACGTGCTGACCATCCCGACCAACCGGGCCGTGAGGCGCATCGACCAGAACGACAGCATCTACAAGACACGCCGCGAGAAGTACAACGCCGTGATCGACCTGATCCGCGAGCGCCACGCCAAGGGCCAGCCCCTCCTCGTCGGCACCGCCAGCGTCGACGCCTCCGAGACCGTCAGCCGCATGCTGAAGCTGCAGAAGATCCCGCATGCCGTCCTCAACGCCAAGTACCACCGCCAGGAGGCCGAGATCGTCGCCCGCGCCGGCCAGCGGGGCGCCGTCACCATCTCCACCAACATGGCGGGACGTGGCACGGACATCAAGCTGGGCGAGGGTGTCGCCGAACTCGGCGGCCTCATGGTGATCGCCACCGAACGCCACGAATCCCGCCGCGTCGACCGCCAGCTGCGCGGCCGCTGCGCCCGCCAGGGCGACCCCGGCGAGAGCAAGTTCTTCCTCAGCTTCGAGGACGACCTCATGCGCAACTTCGGCGCCGCCGAACGCATGACCAAGATCATGGAGCGCTTCGGCATGAAGGAGGGCGAGGAACTCGCCCACCCCTGGCTCAACCGCAGCGTCGAGACCGCCCAGAAGCGCGTCGAGCAGCGCAACTACGTCTGGCGCAAGCGCGTCCTCGAATATGATGACGTGATGAACCAGCAGCGCGAGGTCATCTACGAACGCCGCAACGAGGCCCTCGAGTCCAACGACCCACGCCTGCTCATCAACGACGCCGTCGAACAGGGCATCCGCGAACGCCTGGGCGAATTCCTGCCCCAGGACAAGGGCGGCGACCTCGCGCCTGACTACGAAAACCTGCTCCAGTGGCTCAACACCACCTTCCCCATCGGCCTGCACGAACTGCCGGATGAGTTCAAGGCCCTCGACTTTGAAGCCCAGGTCACCTGGGTGAAGGACAAGGTCCTCGGCGCCTACGACGTCAAGGTCGGCGGGGCCAACCCGCAGGCGCTTCAGGAGATCGAAAAAATGATCCTCCTCAACGCCATCGACCGCCTCTGGCAGGATCACCTTTACGCCCTCGACGCCCTCAAGGAAGGCGTGAACCTGCGCACCTACGGCCAGAAGGACCCCGTCATCGAGTTCAAGCAGGAGGCCTTCGCCATCTTCGCGGAACTGATGCGCAACATCAACGGCGAGATCCTCAACAACCTCTTCAAGAGCACCCAGCAGCTCGCCGCCTTCGAGCAGTTCCTCGCCCACCTCGCGATGATGCAGAA
>JBIJBP010000132.1:0-14089 GCA_044345155.1 Prosthecobacter sp.
AGTTTGGAGGCACGAACCCCCGAGCAACTAGGTGAAGCCATCAGCATTGCGTTCTCCAAAGTCACAGCCAAAGACGCCATGGGTTGGTTTGCCTCTTGTGGTTATAGTATTATTTAAATTGCTCTAGCACATCCGCCGTCAGCCCCCCCGATGTATGCCCACGCGACGGCTTGGGATCGCGCCTTCGTCGAAAAGCTTCGCGGCATTGGGCCGCGACACCTTCAGGATCTCCGCCGCCCTCTGCCGGTAGGCCCGCTTCCTCAACTGACATGATCACAGTAACCGAGCTAGATATGCGACGTGTACTGCCTGTTCGAAATCTGTCGAAGTGTATCCCCCTGAGAGTTGCGCTGAAGCGGTCTGAATCTACCATACCTGCGTCGAACCATGGATCCAGCCACGCGAAAGCCGTTCATTATTGCGCTGGCCCTCCTGCTGTCCTCGTGTGCAAACTTTGGTTCTCGGAAGCAATTTCGGGTCACGGAGCCGCTTCCCATGCTGCAAGTCGTCGTGCCTCTGGACGGCAGTTTTGAAAGCAGAGCGTCTCCGCCCGGCACACCTCAAAACGGCAAGCTTATGGTTGGACTCATGATCCCCGTCACGGAGGACGGCTACTGTCTGACGGCGGCACACAATCTGGGAAAAGGCATGGCGATGAGCACGCTTGAAACGCAGATTGGACGACGCCAATTTGGCAATTGCTACACCCTCGTGGAGGCAAAAGAGAACGGCAGACCAGCCTTCCTCCGGCTGGAACGAGGGATCAATTGGATCGTCACTGCAGGCACAAGGGTAGATCCGTCATCCAATCGCTTCGTGACAAGCAGTGGCGGAAACCGCCGAGTCATCATGACCCTGCCAGAGTTGAAACGGCACCAGTTTGAAGCGCTCAGGAACCAGCCCAACCATCGCGACGCCGTGCTTTGCGTGCGGGCGCGTGTGATCCAGGTATGGCCTGAGGACGATTTGGCCTTGGTGAAGGTTCCGTTTCTAACCCCCTCGCACCTAGCATTCTGCGGAAACGCAACTGCGGCCGCAGAGCCTGTCATGATGATGCTGAATCCTGGAATGCATCAAGGGACGATCAATCCGGTGGCCCGGAAGGTGCCCTTACCGAACGACTTGGACTTCCCGCTAAAGTTCTCCACCTTCAGCCCCCTGACAATGGACGGCCTTCGAATCATTGAAGAAGGCGACAGCGGAGGGCCTGTCATCAATCGCGAGGGCGAATTGGTTGGCATCATCCTGGCTTCAGGCAACGCTAGCAATGGCCGTTCCTTTGATTTGGCGGTCGGGATTCAGAAGCGCCCTATTCTGGACGCAATTGAAAAGTCCAGAAAGACAGCGTCTGCTTTTTCCCGAGCAGGCACAAAGTGACCCTTTTGGGTTTCATGAAAACAGTGGCTGCGGCTTTAGCCGCAGATCGCCGTGATGATTCGGCTAAAGCCGAAGCCACTTTGGAAAGCCTCCATCACTTCTTGCTCCGAGGCTTTGCGCGAGCAGGAGCATCCGGCACCTTCTCCCCATCCAGCGTGATCTCCTTCGTCGCTTCCAGCCCCAGCAAGCGACTGCCACTGACCGCATCGGGCTGCGTGTGGTTTTCGGGATCGTGGAGCGTGTTCGCTGTCACGGTCACGCTGCGGCTGTGGGTGAGCATGATGGCTTGGCGGTCGGTTTCATTCGTCGGCTTGGCGATGATGGAGGCGCGGACGGGTGAGTCGATGTGATTGCGCTCGATGAGCGCGTCCTGGATGCCGATGAGACGCATCGCGGGGCCGCCGCTGCGGGTGAAGGTGTTGCCGGTGATGCGGAGGCGCTCGATGGCCGGGATGCCGGCTCCACCTTGTGCATTGTGAGCGTGCGCGTCGATGGCGGGATGATGTGGTCGCGTGCTGACATCGAGGAAGACGTTGTCGGCGATGGTGATGTCGCTGGGGATGCCGCCGACGAGGCCCATGCCGGTGTTGAGGCTGATGTTGCTGCCCATGCGGGTGAAGGTGCAGCCGCGCACGAGGCCGGGGCCGGACATGAGGAGCAGGCGCTGGAAGTTGTCCTCCCAGTGGCAGTTCTGCACCACCCAGCCCGCGCATTCGTGATCGAGCCACTCCGCCTGTGCCTCGGCAAAGGGCGTGGCGTCCTGATCGAGCGTGAGCTGATACTCATCATGCGAAACGAGCCTCGCCTCGCCGAGGAGGTGGCCTTGCTTCCGATGGATGAAGCGCAACCGGTCGCCGGGCCGGGCATTGCGCAGCGTGGGAAGCAGCGCGCCATTCGTCTCCAGCGTGACCTGCTTGCCGGACACGGACTTCACCTTGCCCCAGATGCCGTGGAAGTTCTGCAAATCATCGGCGGTGTGGCGGATGGTGACGTTGTCCATCACGCAGCCGTAGCGCGTGGAGCGGCACAGGAAGCCGTCCGCGCCCTTCCACTGGCTGGTGCCGGGTCGCGGGCCGAAGTAGCAGTCCTTCCAAAGATGCGCGCCATCGCCGCCGCTCTCGCTGGGGCCGCCTTTGGCCACATAAACGCTGACGCCGTGCAGAGTGATGTTGGCCGAATCCTCGAGCACGATGGCTCCCGCGCCGGTGTAGAGACACGAGAGGCCATCGCCCACACGCACCACGCCGAGTTCGCCATACGCACGCTGCCAGTTCGCATCCTGAAGGCGCTCCATGAGCTGTGGTTCGAGCATGTTCACCCAATATCGCCCGCCCTGGGAGGGCGTGATGTCTTTGTAGCGCAGCTTCCGTACACCGGCCTGCATGTCGTAGAGCGGCACGCAGAAGCGGCCGTCGCTTTTGAATGGAAACAAGCGCTGCTCATCGTGTCCTTTGTAGCTCGTGGGCACCACGACGCCGGGCGAGGGCTGGATCTCAAAGCGGTTCCCCTCGCGATCAATGCGCGTGATGCGGCCCTCGATGCAACCCCGCGTGCCGCGGTCAATGATGGCCCCGCGCAGCACCATGTTGCGGCAGTTTCGAAAACCGACGCAACGATGCCCCGGCGGCATCTGCTGGTCATCGAGATCAAACCAAAAGGTCGCACCGCTCGCGTCGATGACGAATGGATGCGCCGCATCGCGCTGCATATCCTCAAACCCGAGCGGGTAGATCACCTTCGCCCCCTGCCAGCGCTCCTGCCCGAAGCGATAATCCCCAGGCGCGATGCGCACCTCCGCCGCGCCGCTTTCAAACGCCTTCATCACCCTCGGCATCACCTCGCGACCACGCGCTCGCTGCGCCTCCTTCTCCGCTTCCGAGAACTGCGGTACCGCAGGCAGATCAAAGCCGAAATGATATTCCTCCGGTGGTGGCGACTTCGAGTCCAGGATCGCCCGCTGATGTGGCGAGAGATGATCAAACTCCGCACCGCTCAAAACCGGGGCGATCAGAAAAACGAGATAGAATCCGAGCAGGGAAAATTTCATGCGAGAAAGCAGGCCGCCCAGTTCATGGACTAGCGCGCCGCTTTCGCAACCGACACCATCTCACGCAACTTCGCCAGCTTCCCCAGCTCCTCCGCGCTCAGCGCCCGGTCAAACACGGCCACACCACCGATCCAGCCGGTGAAGCCGACGCTGCGGCTGCTATGGATGACGCGGCCGATGGTGAAGGGACCGCCGCTTTGGGCGTCCTTCGGCGTGTAGAGATCGTGCGGATACCACCAGGGATTGAGACGCAGTGCCACGAGATCACGCGACACCTCTTTGCCGCCCCGCAGCGTGACCTCGATCTTCGTGAAGCGATGCTCGCGCAGCTCGACGCGTTCGTCGGCGGACTCGCGCAGCACTTTGACGCTCAGCGGTTCGCCTTCAGGCGGGTTGTAGTATTGATCCTTCGGGAAGGCCTCGTCCTCTCCGTCCTGCTTGCCGGGCAGCTTCGCATAGTGGCCCTGCATGTAGGCGTTGTAGGCGGAGGAGATCAGCTTGTCGTTCTTGGGGTTGTCCAGCCAGCGGTCGCCGGACACGCCGTTCAGCCAGCCGGTGAGTTCGTCTTTCTCGTGATCAAAGGTCATCGCAAAGCACTGCCACGATGCATCAAGCACCTCCGCAGGTGAATCGGCAGTCACTTCGGGCGAGAGATCGGCCGAGTTGCACTTGTGCAGTGCATACTTGTTCAGGAACGAACTCGCGCCGTTCTCCGACACATGGCCGCAGGCGCTTCCTTGTTTGTTTAGCCCGGCAAAGAGCGCGTATTGACGCTGCCCGCGCTCCACCTTCGCGATGGTGGCGGTGCTTTTCTCCTTCAAATCGGTCCCCTCATGCCAGATGCCCGCCAGCGCGTGATTTCCACTCTCGCGAATCGCCCACACGACCACCGTGACGGACTTCCCTGCGCCCTTGATGTCCAGCGGCGTGTCATGCAGTCGCGAACGCGGCACGAAAAGGAACGGCCGGAAGTTCTCATCCGTCTCTTTGACGATCCGAATCGCATTCCCGAACGGCCCGCGACCCAGCAACGGAAAATCCGCATACGTCGCCTCACGCCCCGCGCCCCAGTAGTCCTTGATGTAGTTGGCTGCATCGAGCGGGTAGTCCGTCGCGGCTCCCGCAGGCACATGCGCTGTGAAACGCTGTTGGCCCTCCGGCTCCCGCTTCACAAAGTCCCAGAAAGCGACGAGTCCCGGCGTGCTCGTGACCGTGACGGCAGGTTCAGCGGCCAAGAGTGACGTGGTGAGAAAAAGAAGAGGCAGGAGCTTCATGGCGGAGATGAGGTTTCAAGTTTCAGGTTTCAGGTTTTAAGAGACAGATGCGCGAGGGCTCAAGGTGGCTCGAAGTCTCATAAAGAGTGAAGGCAGAGAACTTGGAACCTGAAACGCATTCCCTCGCTACTCAGCGACCATCTGCAACGCATCCAAAATTACAAAACCGTCCGTGTTGACGTTCCGGATCGTGATGGTCGTTTCGAGGCCTTTTTGGAGTTCGAGTTTCCCGAGACTGCGGAAGGCTTCGCCGGCCGGAAGCGGCTGAGATTGGTCGGCGAGCAATTCGACGACTTTTTTGCCATTTTGAATCGTCAGCGGCACTTTCGTCGCGCGAGTCTCATGCGCGGAATAGGCCATGCGCAGGTCGTAGCGACCGCTTTGAGGCACTTGGAGGCGGAAAACGGCCACGCACTCGCCATCGCCGCGTTTGTCTTCGTGCAGATAACCCGTGCCGAGGTGCGGCTTGAAGTTCGACGAGCGGCTCCACGCGCCTCTCAGCTCCGCCTGCGCATCATCGAGCACGATGCCGGGCAGCGATTTCGGATCGATGCTCATCGCGCCCTTCGGCTCGGGCGGCAGTTTGGCGAGCACGGGCAGGTCCAGCACCTGTTTCTGCGCCAGCAGACGTTCACGCAGCGCCGGATATGGCAGCTTTTGCACATCGAGCTGCTGTTTCGCGCTCAAGGCGGCCGCGATGCCCGCGCTTTGACCGAGGATCATCCACGTCGGCTCCACGCGGATCGACGACATGCCCACATGCGTGCAGGACAGCGCCACCGGCACGAGCAGGTTCGCGCACTCGGCCGCCTTTGGCGTGATGGCGCGATATGGGATGTGATACGCGTAGCCGTGCCTCCTCCCTGGCACGCGCACCGGCATGATCGTGCCTTCATCGACGACGAACTCACCCGTGCCCACGCGCTGGCAGTCGTGCGAGTCGATGGGAAACGACGACACCACGATCGCGTCATCCTTCTTCGGCTCCTTCATGATGTCGTTCTGTGACACGATGTATTCGCCGATCATGCGCCGCCCCTCGCGCACATATAGCTGCGGCGACCAGTGCGCGTAGTCCGCGAATTCATCTCGACACAGACCGAGCTGGCTCATTTCCTTCCGTATCTTCTCCGGCACCGCCGCGTCCGTCGTGAGAAAATGATAAAACTCCAGCGTGTACTGCTTGTGCGCCTCCCAGATCAGCGACCGGCCCGCCTCATCCGCCTCGCTCCAGCCATTGCAGGCGCCGACGAGGCCCATCGAGAACTGTTTTCCGATGCCGTTGTTCGCATCGAACTTGTTTCCCGGCAGCGGATACAGATCCCACGGCAAAATGGGCCGCTTCTCCTGGGCAAAATACCGTCTCACGACCTCAAAACGTGCCGGGTCGTAGTTGGCAGGCATGGGAAACGGCACGCGATTCGCCGCGTCTTTCGTCACGCAAAGGCGGAAGCTGTAAACCATCACGTTGCTGTCACCTTCATCTTCAGGGCCGGCATCCGTCGTGGTGATGAGCGGCAGCGGTTTTCCATCGGCGGCGAGTCCGGAAATCGTCATCTTCGCCTTCGGGTACTGCTTGCCGGCCAGCGGCTCGCCGAACGCCTTTCTGCCCTCGCGACCAATCGTCCAGCTCACTCCGGAAGCCGCCATCAGGTCGCCTTCATAAGTGCCATCGACGAATGTATGGGCCTCAAACTCGCCGCCGCTCGTGATGAGCTTTGTGATCCGCGGTCCCTCTTTCGTCACGGCTTTCAGCACCTCACGTGTCATCACCTTCACGCCGGCCTCATCGAGCATTTCCCTCGTGATCCTGGCCGCCACATGCGGTTCGTAGGTCCAGGGTGAGTGGTCCTTCTCCTTCACCTGGTAAGGCAGCGTAATGCCACGCTTTTGGTAATCCGCCTCCACACGCAGGTGCCACTCCTCAAAGAGCCCCAGCACGGTGCTGCGCACGGTCTGGTTCGAGTCGGAGAAGCAGAGGCCGCCCGTGTTCACGCCACCAACATGGGCGGTCGGTTCCAAAAGTACGACCGAAGCTCCTTCGCGTGCGGCGGCGATGGCGGCGCAAAAGCCGCCGGGCGTGGCTCCATAAACGATCACATCCGCCTGCGTGGCGGCCTGGAGGGGGGTGATGAAAAGGAGCAGGACGGCGGCGATTCGTGTCATGGCCAGCATAAGTCGCTGCGCGTCAGCTTTTGGACAGCCTTTTGTTGGGCAGACGGATCAGCGTTCATCCAGGTCAAGCTTCTGGATCTCCCTGGGGACCTCCACCTCCAGATATTCCAGCAGGCTGCGGACGCGTTCAGGCAGCTGTTCAGGGGAGGCGTGGGAGAGGTTCAGGTCCACCGGCGCGTTTCTTGACGCCACCCAGGCCCAGATTCCGAGCCATGAGGAAAACGTCGCGCGGGCGGTCCACCGCATCGCCGTGCTTTGCGGACAAAACCCTTCCGAACTGCGCCCGCAGCTTCAGAAGGCCTCCAGGCAGCCTGGCGTTCCCGCCCGCGTTGCCATCGCCAGGCCCGCCGAGGTTCGGCGGCGTGGCGGAGACGAAAAGCCGTCCAACACGCATGGCGGAGTGAACCCACGCGTGATAGCTTGGCTCGGTGAGCTGGATCTCCTCGCCGGGCTTGCCGCCGATCTTGGAGGCCATGATGTGATAGCTGTGCTTGCCAGGTACTTTGCGATTCCACACCAGCGAGTACTTGCCATCGCGTGTCCAGGTGGCGTTGAAGTCGGTGAAAGTGCCGTCGCTCAGTGGGTGAAAGCCAGTGCCGTCGGTTTTGATGATGCACATCGCGGTGATCCAGTTGTTCACGTCCGGGTCGTCCTTCAAACGACGGAAAATGACGAGATGATCTCCCGTGATCGACCATGACGGCTTGAAGTCCCAGTGCCCGTTCGTGATCGGCTTCGTCTCCGGCTGGCCGAGCATGGTGATGTGAATCTCACCGTCTTTGTAATACGACGCACGCGGCCCGCTGGCGGCAGGTTCCGTCGCCAGTGACAGCGTGGCGATGCAGAGGAACAGCAGAATGGTTTTCAGGTGCAGGAGAGGCCCGGTCAACGCGCCTGGATCGTGAAAGTAGTGGTGATTTTAATCTCCTGTGCTGCGCGATCTTCTTCAAGAACCCCACGCCCCTCGCGAGCATGCTCCATGCCATCGACGCCGAGGTTGTTCGGCCTACGGTGTGGCGTCGCCATACACGACGACTTCCCGGAGATGGAGCACGCCTTTGCCGGGCAGGCCGAGTTTGAGGTATTGGGCTTGCTGACCGGCGCCGAGGTCGATGAGCCACTCGGCTTGCGGGCTCTCCGCCTGCCAGACTTGGCGCCACTCGTTGCCATCGCTGGACAGCCAGAGCGTGAGGCCTTTGGATCGTGGAAGGAAGTTGGCTCCCCGCCTGTTTTCCACCGCGACCTGCCGGAGGTTGGCGGGCTTCTTGAGCCGGATGATGATGTGGGGCTGGTCCGCTTCTGGTTTAAACGGAGTATGAAAGGCCCACTCGAGCTTCTGCCCTTCAGGCAAGGCTGCGAGGAGTTGTTGAATGCCCTGATTGACCCACGCTTGTTCGAGAGGCTGCACCTGATACTCCGCATCGCGTGAGACCTCGACGAAGGCCCCGTGCTTGCGCAGCGGCTGCTGGCTCGGGGCCGGGGGAATCCATTCGCCGGTCTTGAAAACGCGGGCCGGGGGACCGGCTGGCACGGGGGGCACGGCAGGCAGTTTGGCCTTTGTGGAAGGAGGTGACACCCGTTTCACTCTTACCTCAGACACCGCCCAGTCACCGGCGTAGGTGCCCAGGGCGAGGGCGCCGGGCTTGGTTTTAGCCCAAGCTGGATGCTGGCTGAGGGCGGCGGTGGGGCCGGTCCATTCGTAAAGCGGGTGGGTGTCGAGCGTGGTGGTGATGGTCGCGTTCGCGCCGTCGATGCGCACGGTCACTTCCAGAACGTGCGGCGCGTCGTCGTTTACCTGCTTGCCTTCCACGGCTCCGGGTAGGTCTTTGCCCGACTTGCCATCCACCACATGGAGGCAGGTGTAGATGCCTCC
Source organism: Prosthecobacter sp. (assembly GCA_044345155.1). Lineage (GTDB taxonomy): Bacteria > Verrucomicrobiota > Verrucomicrobiia > Verrucomicrobiales > Verrucomicrobiaceae > Prosthecobacter. The sequence continues at coordinate 8,747 of JBIJBP010000132.1, forward strand.
CAGACGCCCTTCCAGCACGAACCCGCACATCCGGTCCGCGATGGGGAGCCCGATGTAAAAAACGTCTTTCGCGGAGAGTTGCCGCATCCTCACACGCACCCGATAGCTGGTGCCGGAAAATTCGCCGGGCAGCGGCAGCATCGCAAATTTTGTGTCCGGGCTGAACAGCTCGCCGTGCTTCAGGCTCCAGCCGTTGCCGGTCTTCTCGATCACGGCCGGGGTGAGATGGGCGAGGAGGTCTTCCCAGCCTTCGGCGATCATTTCTGGCGTTAGTGGTGTCGCTGGCGGATTCTCAGCTAGTGGGGCGGGTTCGCGACGTGTCGGCAGCTCCCAGATGCGGGTGCCTTCGTCCGGCGCGGCGGCGGCGAGGCGCTTGCCGCCGGGGCTGAAGGTCAGCTCGGTGGGCGGGGCGATGAAGCCGTGCAGGTCTTCCAGACGGGCGCCGGTTTCGAGATCCCAGACGCGGATGCTCAGGTCCTCGGAGGCAGAGGCGAGGAGGCTCTTCGTGGGATGCCAGGCCAGGGCGGTGATGCCGGCATCATGGGCGCGGAACTCCTGCTGCACGGCCAGCGTGGCGGCATCGCGGATGCGCACGCGCTTGTCCGCCCCGGCTTCAGCAAAGCGGCGGCCATCGGGTGCGAGGGCGATCACGTCCATGGCGGAGGCGTTCGTCGCCGACTGGAGGATCTTCCCGCTGGTGGCATCCCACACCACGATCCGCTCCTCGGAGCCTTCATTGCCTCGGGCTGACTTCGCAGTCACCACGCCGACGAGTTGCCTGCCATCGCTGGACCAACCGATGTCGTTGACCCGGTTGAGGCCGCCCACGTCAAGGCGGGCCAGCGACTTGCCGGTCGTGGTGTCATAGACATTCACCTCGACTTTGAACTCGACCACACTGACCACACGATCGCCAGTCGGGCTGAGGCGCACCAGGCGGCGAAACTCCGGCGGGGTGAAGGAGGAGACCGTCTCGACCTGAGTCCCCGGATTTTTCAACAGACTCAGCGGTAGATCGAAATTGGATGGACCTGTCAGCGCGAAGCGCCCATCGGCACTGACGCTCACTCGAAGTCCAGGACCACCCGAGATCGACCCAAGCACGATGGGTGTCCCAGCTTGGAGACTGTAGAGGGCTCCGATTCCGTTCGCATCCGGCGCAAAGATTTGGTCATCGTTTCCCCAAAAGGCGGCTCTGGCGACTCCCTTGCCTGGCAGGTTCCATTTGGCTCCGGCGAGGCTCCAGACATGGGGCGTGGGGCCGGTGACAAGACATTCACCCGAGATGGGGTGAACCCCTGCGGCCGTCACCGGGCCGCTGCCACCCAGCAAGAACTGCAAGGGCGCTCCCGTGGCGGCGTCCCACACCTCGATGGCCTGGCGTCCATCCGTCAGCACGGCCACGCTCACGAAGCGTGCGCCATCTGGGGTGAAGGCGAGCTGTAGGATGGGGACCTTCTGTGGGCGGAATTCGAAAACGACTTTGGCATCCGCCAAACTGACACCCCGGATGCTGCCATCAGCACCACCCAGCACGACCATCTTTCCATTGGGAGGGGCCGCCATGCTGCGGAGCAGCCAGTTGCCGAGCGGGCGCACCAGGCTGCCATCACTCGCCGAGAGCAGGGAAACCCTGCCATTGGAGTGAACGACCACCTGCTGGCTGTCAGGCGTGAACGCGCCCTGCATCCCCACGTCATCCTTGAGGGTCCAAAGCAGCCTGCCACTGGAGGCATCCCAGGCATTGAGGCGCATCGGACTCAAGCGGGTCTTATCCACGTCGCCTTGGAGCAGCATCTTGCCATCGGGACTGAAGCTCAATCTCGACGTGCGCGGGGCGTCCCACTCCTGGAGCTTCTTGCCATCCCGCGCGCTGTGGATGACGATGCCACTTTTGCTATTGGAGCCTGTGCGCCCGACGGCGATGCGCTCCCCATCTGGCGAAAAAGCGATGGCGGAAACCCCATCCCCGCCCTGCGGAGAGAAGGGGGGGCGAACTCCAGCAGCTTCGTCCCATGGCGCACGTCAATCAGTTGGATTTTCCCCTGGCCCGTCAACATGGCGAAAACCCCGGGACGCCGCGGATCGGCGGCCTGGTGAGTGAACTGCCCATACTCGGATTTAGGCTGCGCGATGGAGGTGTCTGACTGGGCGAGGAGGTAGCGCCAGGTGGGGTCACGCAGGTCTTCTGGCACGGCCTTGAGCGCGGCCTGCATGAGTGGCCCATTCGCCTCCCGCAGAGCGGCCTCCGTGAGGGCTAGGTTCGCCTCAGCGGCGGAGCGCCGCGCGGCTTCGCCCTTTTCCACGGCAATACCTTCGGCGGCCCGGGCGGCCCGCTCGCTGGCCATGACCTTGATGACAAAGCCGATGCTGAGCAGCAGCATCGCTGCGAGCGCGGCGGTGACGCCCTTGTGCCGCTTGGCAAGCAGCACGAGCTGCTTGATCGCGCCGGCTTTCTCCGCGCTGGTGGCAAAACCGCCCTGATACTTCTCAACGTCCGCGCTGAAGGCCGCGACGGTCTGGTAGCGCTTCGTTTTGTCGAGCGTGAGCGCCTTCATCGCCACGGCGGACAGCGCACCCGGCACGCGGGCGCCGGGAATGTGCGGCAGCGGCTTGATCTTCTTTGCTTCGAGCACGTCGCCCTTCGACTTGGGTTTACCCTTGCCCGTCGTGGTGAATCCATAGGTGGTCGGCGCGGCGATGCGGGCCGTGCTGACTTTTTCGATCACCTCCCACACGTCCTTGCCCTCCACCGGCGGACGCAGCGTGAGGATGGCATACAAGATGCCGCAGAGGGAAAAGATGTCCGAGCGGGCGTCCATGTCCGTGACCTGCCCGAGGGCCTGCTCCGGGCTCATGTATTGCGGCGTGCCCATCACCGCGCCTTCCATCGTGCCGGTGAGGGAGCCGGAGGCGCTGCCCGGAACGGCGAGTGCATCGTGACCGCCGATCTCGGCACGGCCATCGAGGATCTTCGCAATCCCCCAATCCATCACCAGCACCTCGCCGAACTCGCCCACCATGATGTTTTCCGGCTTCAAGTCGCGGTGGATGATCTTTTGCGCATGGGCAAAGGCCAGCGCGTCGCACACCTTGCGGAAGATCGTGAGCAGGCGGTCGAGCGTGTAATGCTCCAGCACCGCTTTGTCCTCGTGGCGCAGATCGTCGAGGATGCGCTGGAGCGTGCGGCCCTTCACCAGCTTCATCGTGTAATAGAGAGAGCCTTCCGAATCACGCCCGAGGTCGTGGATGGGCACGATGTTGGGATGCTCCAGCCTGCCGAGCACGGCGGCCTCCTGGATGAAGCGCTGCTTTTGGTCCTCACTGCATGCCGCCTCGGAAAGCATGATCTTCACCGCGATGGTGCGGCCCAGCTTGCAATCGCTGGCCTCGAGGATCGCCCCCATGCCACCCTGGGCGATGCGCCGCCCAAAGATGAAGGGCACAGGCGAGTCAGGATTCGCTGCCGAGGCGGAGACAGGCGGTGGCACGATCTGCTGCGGCAGTGCGGCGGGGGCCAGTTGGATCGTGGCATCAAAATCAGGCTCTTCGAGGGCCTCCAGGCCCAGCAGCCGCTCAACGCGAGCCCGGAGGTCCGCATCACCAGCACAGGCAGCCTCCAGATAGGCCGCACGGGCCGCTGTATCGTCCACATCGAGGGCCGCCATGAAGATGTCTTTCTCACGGCTGGAGGAGAAGGCGGGATCGGAGGCGGACATAAGGGTGGTTCTGAAGATCATGCCCCATCGGCGGGTGAAACCAGCAAAATATTTTGCGAAAGGCGGCTTCGTTCTAGGCCTGCTTCTCCATCGCATCCCGCAGCCACGCTCTCGCGAAGGCCCATTGGCGGTTCAAATCGCGCTCCGACATGCCCGTCAGCTCCGCGATTGAATGAACCGACCTTACCTATCAGCAGATCCTCGCAGGCAACACGCTCATCTACATCTTCCCGCTCTGCGTCGTCTTCGTCTTCCTGGTGCTGGCGGCGCAATATGAAAGCTGAAGCATGCCGCTGGCCATCATCCTGATCGTGCCCATGTGCCTGCTGTCCGCCATAGGCGGTGTCTGGCTGCGCGCGATGGATAACAACATCTTCACCCAGATCGGCCTGGTGGTGCTCGTCGGCCTCGCGGCCAAAAACGCCATCCTCATCGTTGAGTTCGCCAAGCAGCTCCAGGATCAGGGCATGGATCGCGTCCAGGCCGCCGTCGAGGGCTGTCGCCTGCGTCTGCGTCTGCGTCCGATCCTGATGACCATCTTGGCCTTGATCCTCGGCGTGCTGCCGCTTGCACTCGCCACTCGTGCAGGGGCGGAGATGCGCCAGGCCCTCGGCACGGCGGTCTTCTTCGGCATGATCGGTGTCACCCTCTTCGGCCTGCTGTTCACGCCGGTGTTCTATGTCATCCTGCGCGCCATTGTCGAACGCCGGTCCCGCAAGCCTCTTCCTTTCGCCGCTCATGCAGCCCCCTGAGAACCTTCCGCATCGACTCCCCAGCGCAGCCCGTCGCATTCAACGCCAGGCCCTCCGCCTGTGGCTGGCCGTGCTGCTCTCCATCTGCAGCGTCGGCCCCAGATTCATCAGGCCGGAGCCAAAGATGCCTGCGGACTATGCCTCCAGGTCCTCCAACGCCATCCGTTCCGACGCCGCCTGGTGGCGCAGGCTCAACGACAGCACGGCCAACAGCCCTCACGGTTCTTGACGCCGAGCGTGTGGCGCTTGCCACGCGGAATGACATCGTCCTCAGCCGCACCCGTGCCTGCAGCGCCTGGGTGCGCATCTACAAGGCGATGGGCGGTGGTGCATGACCAGGGCTGGCAGGGGACCTGTCGGAAATGAGTTTAAAGTCGTACAGAAAGCCCTGTCATCGGGAGGGTAGACATCGGTATTTTTACCGACTGTCGCTTTTCATGAACCTAACTCATGCATGCGCCGCCGGCCATCATCTGGCCGCAGCCTCATGAACAGCCACTATCCGATCCTCATCCTGTCAGCGCTGCTTGGATACGCCATGCTCATTCTCTGGGGCACCTGGCATGGACCGCTGGAGCTGCCCGGGACAGGCCATGATGCACCTGCAGTTTTTCATTCGCTGGCGGACGGTATCAGCTTTCACTGACCGTTGTGGTCGGCATCAAGGCGGGCCTGCACGGCCTGATGAGCCGTTTCCTGGAGGAAGCGTGCGTGGGCCGGGTCCAGGGCCTCTGGGATGAAGCGGGTGCCGACGGCGCTCTCGCCGAACAAGCTTTCATACCAGACGCAGGCGCCGAGGTATTCGCCGGCCTGGTTCGCGTGATGACCATCCATGCCGAGCGTGAGCTCCTGGCCGCCCCTGGGCTTCGCCC
>JBIJBP010000133.1:0-13985 GCA_044345155.1 Prosthecobacter sp.
CGTAGAGGGCGATCCAGCCGGCATGACGGCCCATGACTTCGAGGACGATGGCGCGCTTGTGGCTTTCCGCCGTGGTGTGGAGGCGATCGAGGGCGTCGACCACGGCATGCACGGCGCTGTCGAAGCCAAAGGTCATGGCGGTGGCCTGAATGTCATTGTCGATGGTCTTTGGCACTCCGATGACCGGCACGCCCATGTTGTAAAGCTGGAGGGCGGTGGTGAGCGATCCGTCACCGCCGACGACGATGAGCGCGCCAATTTCCAGGTGGCGGAGGGTGGCCTTGGCTTTTTCGACAATCTCCTTCGGCACCTCGGCGACATTGCCTTCACCGACCTTGGCGACGAAATGACCCTTGTTGGTGGTACCTAGGATGGTGCCGCCGAGCTTGGTGATGCCGACGGTGCGGGAGGGGTCGAGGATCATGTAATCACCCGGGGGCAGCATGCCTTCGAAGCCGTCGCGGAAACCGACGACCTCCCAGCCGAGGGTGTGGGCGGCGCCGACGACGCCGTGAATGACCGCATTGAGACCGGGGCAGTCCCCGCCGCTGTTAAGAATGCCGATGCGCATGAGTAGGGTTTGAAAAAGGGAGTTGGGGGTTTGGAAAACGGAGGTGCAGAATGAGTGCCAGTTTAGAAATGATTGAGGAGCTGCTTTTCGTCCGTGATCGGGCGTCCGGCGGCGACCCAGCGGTTGTAGGCGTTCCAGCCCTGGTCGAGAAGTGCCTTGGCTTCGCCAAAGGGGTTCATGGATCCCAGAACGATGATCACGAGGCGGTGGCGGTAGATCAGGCTGCTGCCGTCTGCCTGCTTGTAGACAGATGCCGGGCGTTCGGCGGAAACGGCGACGCAGCCGCCGGCGCGGGGCGTGGAGCTGGCCTTGACGCCGTCGATGCCGGAGTCGCCGAGCAGGGCGTTGGTGTTGTTCACCGGCACGGAGAGCTGCTGGCCGCTTCGATAGATGGTGATGTTGCGGGAGCGCTGGTTGGTGTAGAAGCGCATCGCGGGGCGGGAGACAGCATAGAGGGAGAGGCGGGCGATGTCGGCAGCCGTGGAGTAGCCGATGCTGCGTGTGTTTTCGTAGCCGTGAGGGTTCTGGAAGCGGGTGCCGGTCGCGCCTTCACGATAGGCGAGCTGGTTCATCTGGCGCACGAACTCGACCTGCGGGTCCCCCTGTCGTCCGAGACGGTACAGATGGTCGCGCCCCACGAAGTCGGCCAGGGTGATGGCGGCGAGGTCATCGCCCCCCATCATGGTGGCGTAAATCAGGTCGCGCAGGGTCAGCTTGTCCCCGGGCTGGAGGCCGAGGACGTTGATGCCGGCCATCTGTGGGGCATAGGCGGGGACGGGGGCGAGTACGTTGACGCCGACCTTGGAGGCCACGGACCAGTCCAGGGCCACCATGCCGGTGGCGATCTTGGCCAGTCCGCCCACGGGACGGCGGCTGTTGGCATGGCCGGCCACATGTACCTTGCGGTTGAAGGTGTCCACCACGATCACGGAGGACTGGGCCTGGGTCTGCTGGGCACAGGCAGAAATGATCCCGGTGGAGATCAGGGCATACAGAAGGACCCGGGGGCGGAATCGGCTGAACATAAGAATGGGGACCCTTGGTTAGCAGAGCTTTCCCGCCGGGCAACCCTGGATTCGGCCGCCATCCTCATGAGTCCCTGCTTGATGTCGGGAGGATTTGAGGGGATTCGGGTGGGAGCGGCTTTGGGCTGCAACCTTTGCCGTTCTGCCGCCGTTCAATGCCACCGCCCCCAATGCCATCCCTCATCCCCCCAGTTGTCGGCGACCGAAGCGTCGCCGGGATTCCAGCATCCTCCGCCGTTGAACTTCATCGCGCCGCCTGATGATGGACCTGGGATTTTTCGACTACCAGCCGCGGACGCGGCTGATCTACGGCAACGGAGCGCTGAACCAGCTCGGCGGCTTGACCTGCGAAATGGGCGGCAGCCGTGTGCTGATCGTGAGTGATCCCGGCATCCTCGGCGCCGGTTATGTCGCCCGGGCGGAAACCATCCTGCGGGAGGCCGGGCTGCAAGTGGCCGTCTATGGGGAGGTGCGGGAAAACCCCAGCACGGAGGACGTGGACCGCTGCGTGGCCGTGGCCCGCGAGTTTCAAACCGACCTCATCATCGGTCTCGGAGGCGGCAGCAGCATGGACACGGCCAAGGGCTGCAACTTCATCCTCACCAACGGCGGACGGATGCAGGACTACTGGGGCACCGGCAGGGCGGCCCGGGCCATGCTGCCGCTGATCGCCATTCCCACCACGGCCGGCACCGGCAGCGAGTGCCAGAGCTACGCGCTGATTTCGGATGCGCAGACGCATGTCAAGATGGCCTGCGGCGATCCCAAGGCGGCTGCGAAGATCGCCATCCTCGATCCCGAGCTGACCCGTTCCCAGCCTCATCGGGTGACGGTCTGCACCGGCATTGACGCGATCTCCCATGCCCTCGAAACGGCGGTGACGAACAAGCGCAACGCCCTTTCCACCGTGTTTTCACGCGAGGCCTTCCGGCTGCTGCATGCGGGTTTCAGCCGTGTGCTGCGTGAACCGGGGGATGTCGAGGCGCGGGGCATGATGCTGCTCGGTGCGGCCTATGCCGGAACGGCGATTGAAAACTCAATGCTCGGCGCCGCCCACTCCTGCGCCAATCCGCTGACGGCGAAGTTTCATGTCGTCCATGGCGAGGCCGTGGGCGTGATGCTGCCGCATGTGATCCGCTTCAACTGCGCCCTGCCGGAAATCGCCGCCATCTACGAGAGCTACTTCGATGGTGACCTCGCCGACCGCGTCAGCGAGCTGCTCTGGGAGGCGCGGATGCCGCGGCAGATCTCCGACTATGGCGTGACCGAGGCCGATCTGCCCGTGCTGGCCGAGATGGCGATGAAGCAGTGGACTGCGCAGTTCAATCCACGTTCGCTGACACTGGAGGATTTTGCCGGCATTTACCGGGCCGCTCTTTGATCAACCTTGCTCCTGAAACATCGCCATGCGCCTTCGTTCCCTGTTTTTCCTGCTGATCTCCATGCCGCCGCTTCAGGCCGTAGAGCAGCCTCCGGCGCTGGCCTTGTGGCCCGAGGGCGCCCCTGGATCCGAGGCCCGGAAAAGCGAGCCTGAAAGGCAGGAGGGCAGCAACGTGGTCAACGTCCACAACCCCTCCATCACTCCGTTCATCCCCGGTGAAAACGCCACAGGCACCGCCGTCCTGATTGCTCCCGGCGGCGGGCATTCCAAGCTCTGCCTGGGGCATGAGGGCTATGCCCTTGCTGAATGGTTTCGCGATCACGGCATCGCCGCCTTTGTGCTGAAGTATCGCCTGGCCCGAGAAAAGGGCTCGTCTTACACGATCCAGGATCATGCCATGGCGGACACGCGCCGGGCGCTGAGGCTGATCCGCAGCCGTTCCGCGGAATGGGGCGTGAAAAAGGATCGCCTTGGCGTGATAGGCTTTTCCGCCGGTGGTGAGCTGGCGGCCTTTGCGGCGATGAAAAATGACCCGGGCAGGCCGGACGCGGCGGATGTGGTGGAGCGCGAGAGCAGCCGTCCGGACTTCCAGGCGCTGATCTATCCGGGCACCTCAGGCCTCTTCTCCGCCGCCAAGGGCATGCCGCCCCTCTTCATCGCCTGCGGCTATGGTGACCGTCCGGACATCTCGGAGGGCATGGCCTCGCTTTATTTGAAATACAAGGCGGCGGGTGTGAAGGCGGAGCTGCACATCTACAGCGAGGCGGGTCATGGTTTTGGTTACCGGCCCGGAACGACCACTGCGGCCGGCCGCTGGCCGGAGCGTTTTGTCGAATGGCTGACGGACAGCGGTCTGCTCAAGTAGCAAGGATTTGCCTTCCGTGCCCGGAGAGGCGCTTGCCCCGGCTTTGATTCTCTGCTTCCTGCGGCCCTCCCATGGCCCGCGTCGAAAAAGTTCCCACCTCCGACTTCAACCCGTTCTACGGCTGTTTCATCATGATCATGGCCGTGCTGGTGTTTGGCGGCATCATTGGATGGAGCGCCTGGTCGCTTTTCTCCCAGGACAAGGCCATCGCCCTGTTTGCGGAAGACCAGCCCAGGAAGTTCGAACCGGTGGAGCTGAAGCCGGAGGAAAGGGCCGCCCTGGTCCGCAGGCTTGAGGAGTTTGCCAGTTCCGCCAAGGGCGGGCAAAAGGCGCAGTTGAGGCTGTCGGTCGAGGACTTGAACAGGCTGCTCGTGCTCGCGCCTGACTCGGGCTACGGCAGCTATCTGGACATGGTGCGTTTTGAGCGCATTGACCCGGCCAGATCCCAGGTGCTGGGCAGGGTCAGCCTGCCGATGAACCACATCAAGTTCTGGGAGGACAGGAAGCGCTACCTCAATGGCGAGGCTGGCTTCCTGGTGTTCCTTCATGACAAAGGTGTCGATGTGAAGGTCGTTGACGTGAAGGTGCCGGGCAAGGAGGTTGCCGCTGGCTTCATCGACGGCATGGGCCTGTGGACCTGGCTGTCTCCCTACCAGAAGATGGAGACCATCGCCCAGCACCTGCTGCTGGTGAAGAAGGTGACGCTAACGCCGGAGGCCGTGGTGCTGGAATCCCAGCCCTGATCAGGGCTTCAGGGCGGCGACAATGGCGCGGACGTTGTGGGCGAGCATCGTCTCAAAGGTGTGCGCATCCCTGGCCGTGCCGTCCGCGACAAGGGAGTCGCCCAGCTTGACTCCGGTGGTGCGAACGATTTCCGTGAGAACCTTGGGATTGGCCTGGTCCTCTGGAAAGACGGCACGGATCTTCTGCTCGCGGATGACCTGGATGGCCTGGGCGATGTATTGAGGCGATGCATCGTCGCTGCGACCGATGCCGAGCACGGGCACGCTCTTGAAGCCGTACTCCTTGCAGAAGTAGCCGAAGGCCGCGTGGGCGGTGACCAGCCTGCGGTCGCTGCGGGGAATGGCGCTGATTTCCTGCTGAGCCCAGCGCTTCAACTCATCAAAGCGTTTGGCGGCGGCTTTCGCGCCGGTGGCGTAGGCGTCTTCGTTTGCCGCGTCCACCCCGGCAAGCTCGTCGGCGATCACGCGGGCTGCGCGCTTCATATTCTCCGCGCTGTGCCACCAGTGGGGGTCGATGCTGCTCTTGGCGTGGTCTGGGCAGCAGACGAAGATCTCCTGGCTTGGGTCGAGCTGCACCGAGGGGATCGACCTGCCGACCTCGACGATCTTGACGTTGCTGCCCACGCTGTCGCGCAGCTTGTCCAGGTAGGTTTCCAGATGCTTGCCCATGGCCAGCAGGAGCACGGAGCCGCGCATGGAGGCGATGTCACGCGCCGCCGGCTCGAAATGATGAACGTCGCCCCCGGCCTTGAGGATTTCGACCACCTCGACCCTGTCCCCGCCCACCTGGCGGACAAGGTCGGCCAGCAGGGGATGCAGCGTGGCGACCTTGACGGCGGCTCCAGCGGAGAAGGGGAGCAGCAACAGGGAAAGGAGGAAGGATTTCATGGAAGGATAAACGTGGCGGACCGGTGGAATATTAACGCACTTCCGGGCCGCCCCAGGCGAGGCTGACCTGGGCCCAGACGGAGTGGTCCGTGCCACGGCTGTTCGAGTTGTCGTAGTTGTATTGAAGGCGGAGCCGCAGGGTGCGTGCGTTGTTGGCATACCAGGTGATGCCCGGGCTCAGACGAAAGCGCGAGTCCACGCCGGTGTCGTGGTTGCCGGAGACAAACTCACCCCTCAGGCCGAGCTCGAAGTTGTTTCCCAGGCCATAGAGAGCGCTCAGATAGCAGCCGAAGTCCTGCTGGGTGACCGGGTCACGGGTGTCGTCGATTTCATCCTCGACACGGAAGCGGTTGAACATGGCCTCGGAGCGGATGCGGAAATATCGGCCGCCGGAATCAAAGCCGTTTTCGCGCCACTGGTATTCAAAATGCGCCCCATAGACGTCGGTGCGGTAGCCGCTGAGGTTCTCACCCCAGGCACCCGAACCGCCGAAGCGAAACTGGTGGAAGTCATTGTAATGCACCACATTCGTCCAGTTCAGAACGGAGAGAAGGCTGTCATCCGTGAAGTAGGATTCATCGGCGGCATAGCGGCTTTCCTCCTCATCCTCATGATGGTGATGGCCCTCATGGGAAGGGGCGCGTCCCAGGGCGAAGTCGATCTGGGAGGTCCATGGCACCGGCATGAACCAGGTGATTTCGGCACCGAGGGTCGTGAGGGAGTCGTCGCCGAGCATCCTTGTGTTCACCAGATACTGATCAACCCAGTCGAAGCCATGGGGATGATAGGTGTTCTGGATGCCGAAGCGGTTGTAAACACGGCCCAGCCTGACCTCAAAGCCGCCGGGCAGGTTTTTAAACTTCCAGAACGCCTCCTCAAAGATCGGGTCGAAGTGGTCGTCGCCATCCACCGCTCCGGCGAGGGTCACAAAGAATTCGTTGTGGTCGTCGAGGCGGCCTGACAGGGAGAACTCGATGTTCTGAAGCGTGACTCCATCCCGGCGGATCGGGTCGTGGTGACCGGCTGCAAGCTCCTCCTGCTCAATGCTGCTCGTGCCATAAACCGTGTCGAGGTGGGCATGGGGGAAGATCATGTCTGCCAGGCTCACATCCAAGCCGGTGAGCCAGTCGGCCTGATCCACCTTGCCATCCATGGGAAGCACGACCGGGGAGGACATCGCGCTGAAGGTGGAGTATTCATAGCGCTGCTGGCGCTGGGCCGCGAACTGTGCCGAAGTTTCGGCATGGCCGGGGTTTGACAGTGCCAGAAGGAGAATGCCGAAGGGCGCGGAAAATTGGGAAAGTCTGGGTGCGGGCATAAGCTGCTTTATGACAATCAAGTTGCGTCTGGGGCAAGGGTGAAAGTGCAATAATCATGCGTTAATCATCGATGACTGGCCTTTAAAAAGGATGGTTTTTGTTTGTTGATCTAAATTAATATGGATATTATTGTATTTATGATGTAATCTAAGGCCCACATGAACACCAGGAACCGCCCACAGTCTCGTTTCTCGAAGGCATTCACGTTTGTGGAAGCAACTTTCACGATTGCCATCGTGGGTATCATGTCGGCGCTGGCCATCAGCGCCATTTCCAATGGTGCGCGTGATGCCAACCGGATCGTCGCCCGTCAGCAGCAGGCGGCCGTCAACGAGGCGCTGACCACCTGGGTCATGTCGCAAACCCGGGTGGGCAACACGGCCCAGATGCGTAGCCTGGCCGGTCTGCGCACGCAATACAATGCCCTGGATACCAGCCTGGCGCGCTTCAATCTCCTGGTTCCGAACCCCGCCTCCTCGGATGTAAACTTGCGCAACGGCTTCCTGGACAAGTCCACGGCGGACCACTTTCTCGAATACACCACCAACTCGGCGCGCCTGCAGAGCAAGGCGTTGAAGTCCAGCGGTCTGTACCTGTCGTTACCGGCCTGGCAGGACGGGGGGGTTCCGATGGTGGAACTGGCCAGCGAATGATTCACCTGTCATGAACACACGACCTCATTCCCAACATCCGGCGTCAGCACGGCGGCGCGGGTTTTCCATGGTGGAAATGATCGCCTGCGTCTCCGTGATCGGCATCATCGCCTTCCTGGCCATCCCCTCGATCACCCGCATGCGCAGTGAAAGCGAGCGCAACCTGGCGGTATCGCGAGCCGAGGCCCTGAACCTGGGGATGTCCACCTACATCCAGGTTGTCGGGCGCACCCAGGCTGCGTTGAACTGGACGGGAAAGAACAACGATCAGCGCTACGCCCTCATCAAGGACTACCTGGCCTATGCCGAAAGCACGCTGTCGGCCTTCATGCCGGAATCCTACACGGCCACGCTGCCAAGCAGCATCACCAGCATGACCAAGACCGCCCTGGTCGGTCCCAGCGGCAACATTCCCTACTGACTTCCACGGATGCAAAACCCACCCAAGAAGGACATGCCGGACGGGAGCTCGTGGAGCGGGCTTCGCGCTGCCTGTCGGGGCTTTTCCTTCACCGAGATGGTGACGACGATCTCACTTCTGGGCATCCTGGCGGGAGTCGTGGTGACGCGGCTGGGGAGCACTTATGAATCCTCCCGCACGGCTCTGGCCCTCGAGCGCATGGAGAGTCTGAACCGCAACCTCAAGGAGCGCGCCGCCTCCGTTCGGGAGTATGTGCTGACCCGTTCCGACAGCTCCACCGGAGATGAGCTGCTGGTCATCATGGACCTGCAGTACCGCAATCCTGATCCGGAGAAGGCTGACTTTAACAGCCCCTACATCGACCCGCATTACCGTCCTGCCACCTCAACTTCCAGGCTGGACTACCGTCTGCGCTGGACGGGCAGGATGTTCGAACTGTTGAAACCCGGCACCGAGGGCTCCGGCCTCAAGGTGGCCTTTGACGGCTCCGATGTCGGGCCGCCGAGGCAGTATCCGTCCAACTACAATTCAAGCGGCCGCTAGTGCCGCCAGGCAAACGCCCGACAATGTCCTCCGCCATTCATCCAGCATCTGCCTACTCATCATCCCCAAATTTCGGGGATGCAAGTAATCCGCCACCTGAAACCATTGACGCCCGGCAGGCCTCCATCCTTTCCGTCGAAGGGCTGGCCATCCAGCATCATATCCTGCCGGTGACGCTGATGCGGGAGAGCTGCTCGCCGGAGGCGGAAAGGATCGTTCGCAAGCTTGGCCGCGTGCCTTATGTGGCGGATCCCTGGCTGCCGGTCATGACGCTCGGGCCGCTTCTGGTCATGGCGCACCACAACCCTCGCGCCGGTGACACCTGGGGCGTTCCGAGCTTTCTCACCCTGCGCGTGCTGATCTCCGACGAGCAGTATCAAAAGACCCGCAAGGACCTGGTGCAGCGCTTCGGGCAGCTGCCGATCGCGCAGCAGAGCACTTTCGAGGGCATCGAGACTCCGCGCTTCGATGAGATGGGGCTTGAGGGCACCTTCCAGTGGCTGCTTGAGCACTATCCGTATGAGCAGGCGGAGGCCACCAAGCTGCGCGGCTTCTACGACACGCAGAAGGAGAAGAACGCCCGGCTTGGCATCCATCACTTCAACATCATCCAGCGCAACCTGGGCCCGGCCTTGAACTACATGGTCAGCCGCGGGCGTGACCTGTGCTTCTCGGCCACCGAGGCGCCGAGGCAGAACTTCTTCCCGCTGGCGCTTCTGGAACGTCACAACGTCTATCCGCTCTTCGTCGGGCGCAACGCCGTCTTCATGCTCAGCGAGCAGGCGGACAGCTACGCCTTTGAGGATGAGTGGCTGAGCATGGGCAACACCGCCGTGAAGATCATCACGGTGCTCACCGACCCCGCGGGCATCCGGGACGCGATCAACCGTGCCGGCGCCACCTTTGACCCAAGCGGCGTCAAGCTGGACAAGGACAACCTCACGGCCTCCACCACGGCCAACGAAAGCGTCATCGACATCATGCCGGAGGACATGGCGCGGATCAATCCCGCCAGCCCCAACCACACGCCTGAGGAACTGGTGCAGTGGGCCCTCTTCACCGCCATCCGCTGCCGCGCCTCCGACCTTCACCTCGAGAAGTTCTACAACCTGGCCCGCTTCCGTGCCCGCATGGACGGCAACATGAAGACGATCCTGACGGCGCCTGAGACGGTGCTGAACCGCTTTGTCGCCCTGGTGAAAAACTACGCCGGGATGAACCAGAACCGCCAGGAGGCCCAGGACGGCAGGTTTGCCCTGAGCGTCGGCCGCCGTCGAGTGGACGTCCGTGTCGCCGCCGTGCCGACAAGGCGTGAGTTCCAAAAGATCATCATGCGCTTCCTGGACAAGCAGGACGGTGTGCGGCGGCTCAGTGACTTCAACCTGGGGCAGCGGCAGATTGACATCCTGAACCGCGCCATGACACGTGACCAGGGGCTCATCCTCGTCACGGGTCCCACGGGTTCCGGAAAGACGACGACGCTCTATGCGCTGCTGAACAGCGTCAATGACGAGGGCGTGAACATCCAGACCATTGAGGACCCCATCGAATATGAGATCGAGGGGATCAACCAGACGCAGACCAACCCGCATCACGGTCTCGACTTTGCCAACGGCTTGCGCGCCCTGCTTCGTGCCGACCCTGACATCATCCTGATTGGTGAGTCTCGTGACAGCGAGACGGCCAACGCCGCGGTTAACGCCGCCCTGACCGGTCACCTGGTGCTCACGACCTTGCACGCCAATGACTCCCTGCGCGCCGTCTCACGGCTCATGAGCATGGGGGTGGAAAAGTACCTTCTGGCCGATTCCCTGGCCCTCTCCCAGGCCCAGCGCCTGGTGCGCCGCCTTTGCAACTACTGCAAGCGCCCCATGCAGGTGCCGCAGGACATCCAGGACATGATGGCCAAGCAGAACGTGATCTCGCAGCCGCTGACACAGCCCATTTTCACGCCCGTAGGCTGCCAGGAATGCCACGGCACCGGCTACGCAGGCCGTGTGGCCCTCATGGAGCTCTGCGAGATCAGCACCGAGCTACGCGACCTCATCGAGGAGGCGGCACCGATGTCCGCCCTGCGCGCCGCCGCCTTCAAGAACGGCTTTTTCTCCCTCTACCAGGAGGGGCTCATGCAGGTCATCGCGGGGCATACCAGCCTCGATGAGATCAAGTGCCTCGCCTACACCGCCGCCACCTGAACCCAGCCAGCCCAACCCTTGTGATGAACTTCCCACCTGCTCCCGAGGCCTCCCCAGCGCCACGAAACGGCGGACGTGTCCTGGTCGTTGATGACGAACCTCATGTCCTGGCGGTCGCCTCCACCATCCTCCAGTCCCAGGGATTCGACGTTTCCTCCTGTGGGTCGGGCGAGGCTGCGCTCTCCATTCTGAGTGAATCCGCCCGCGCAGGCCTGGCGCCGCATGTCATGGTCCTGGACCTCACTCTGCCCGGAGGCATGTCTGGATTCGAGGTGCTCGAAAGGGTGCTGGAGATGGTGCCCGACATGCCAGTCATCGCCTGCAGCGGCTACTTTCAGGAGGACGCCAGGGAGCTGTGCCAGGCCATCGGATTCAACGACATCCTTCAGAAACCCTACCCGCTCGAGCAGCTGTGCGCGATTGTCCGGCGCGCCATCACTCATGAGCGGACAACCTCCAGCCCCGCATCATGAAAACTCGCCTTTCCATCGCCCAGCGTTTCATGATCCTCGGCGCCGCCGCCATGGTCATTGGCGTCACCGTCGCCTCGGCGGCCTTCCTCTGGCAGGAGTTCCTGATCCTTCGCATGGCCCAGCGCTCCTACCTGGGCGCCGTCATTCGCGCCGCCCAGGGCGAGCTCGCCAGTCAGAGCCTTCGCCCCGACCAGCTCGCCGGACTGCGCGACCTGAACGCCGAGTCCATCGTGCACCTGAAGATGCGCCTGCAGACCGTGGACGTCCCTTTTCTCATCCAGGAGCTGGGCCTGCGCGTTGAAATCGCAGGGCCCGGCGGTGCGGCGACTCCACCCCTGGACAAGACGCCCTTCATCGTCGTGCATGACACGGCGGAGGCCTATCAACCTCCCGAGCCTGAGTCCGGCAGCGTTCAGGAGATCATCTTTCGCATCATGGCCGGATCATCCATGGTCATCGGTGATGCGCCGATCTCCCTCAAGGCCACTTTGTCTGGCAACGGTGAGTGGCTGCTGGCAGGGGGGCCGCTTCTTGATGCGCAACGACGGGTGGCCGGAGTGCTCATCGCCCGCCAGCCCATGGTGCAGCTCTGGCACCTCCTGAGCGTGCCACGCCTCATGGTGCCCATCCTCGGCTCCGTCGCAGGGCTGCTGCCCGCAGTGCTCGGCTTCTTCTGGCTGGGACGCAGCATCACGCGCAAGACCTCCCTCCTCTCCCAGGGATTCCAGGCCATCCGTGCAGGCAACCTGAACCATCGTCTTCCCGCCCAGGGCTGCGATGATCTTGACGCCCTCCAGGAGTCGTTCAATGACGCCCTGGCCCACTTCCAGTCGGAGGAGGTCAAGCGCCTGCAGATTCTCGCGGACTTCCACCAGGCCCGCAAGCAGGCCGAGCAGGCGACTGCGGCCAAGGGCGACTTCCTCGCCAACATGAGCCACGAGATCCGCACGCCGATGAACGGCATCATCGGCACGACCTCGCTCCTGCTTGAACTCGGCCTGGCCCCCGAGCAGGAGGAACTGGTGCGCATGATCCGCTCGTCCGGCGAGTCCCTGCTGCACCTCATCAGTGACATCCTCGACTTCTCCAAGATTGAGTCCGGCAAGATGGAGCTGGAGTCCGTGCCGGTGGAGATGGAGAAGCTGATCGCGGAGGTGGCGGACGTGTTCTCCTACCGCGCCGCAGAGAAAGGCATCGAAATGAACTTCCATGTCGACGCCGCCCTGCCACGTTATTTCAAGGGCGACTTCCAGCGCGTGAAACAGGTGCTGGTCAACCTGGTTGGCAACGCCATCAAGTTCACCGAGAAGGGTGAGATTCTTGTCCTGGCACGCCAGGTCAGCCGCAAGAAGCCCGAGGGTGACATCCCGCACCTGCACTTCTCCGTGCGTGACACCGGCATCGGCATTCCTTCGGAAAAGATCGGCCAGCTCTTTCATGCCTTCACCCAGGCCGATGCCAGCACCACTCGCAAATACGGCGGAACCGGCCTCGGCCTGGCCATCTGCCGCAAGCTCTGCCGCTTCATGGGCGGGGACATCAGCGTGGTGAGCGAGGACGGCCGGGGCTCTGACTTCTTCTTCGAAATCCCTCTGACCATCTGTCCCGACACGGACGGGCGGGAGGAGGAGCTGTCGTGGATCGACACCATCAAGGACCGCCGTGTGATGTATCACAGCCCGCATCAGACCACCCAGCAGATCCTCCAGCAGACGCTCCAGCTTTGGGGGGCGGCTTCGGTTGCCCAGTCGAGCGTCGATCTTCCACCTGAGCAGCTTGCCCGTGACTTTGAGGACGCGGCTGTTTTTATCCTGGATGCCAAGGACCTTTCCCCGGAGGCCGCCCAGCCCGTGTTGCGCGCCGCTGCGACCCGGGGGGCAGCCCTGGTCGTACTGCTGCCGCTGACCCGCTGGAAGGTCAGGGATCAGTACTGCCCGGCGGGCTACAACCGCTTCGTCAAGCTGGGCAAGCCGCCCAAGCGCCGCGACTTGCTGCGTTCACTGGCCGAACTGATCCGCATGCCTCGTGCCACCCTGTCGGCCGCCCCGACGGAAAGGCTGCCAGTGCCGGTTCCGATCCAGCCTGCCGCTCTAGCTTCGGCAGCACCTGTATCCTCGCCCTGGCCGTCCATTCCGTCATCCGTTCCAGTCCTGCATCCCCTGCCGGGGACGACGGCGTCCGCCTTGCCTCCGGTCCTGCCGGTGCTGGGACAGGCGGAGCCCGTTGGGGGCAATCGCGCCGCCGCCGCCGGCCACGATGCACAGATTTCACAATCGACCAATCGTGCGATTGCCGCCGCTTCCAAGGCGGATGGGGACAGCTTCGCCCGTCAGCATCCGGCACGCATCCTCCTGGTGGAGGACCAGCCGCTGAACCAGAAGATCGCCGTCATGCTGCTGCAGCGCCTCGGCTACTCCGGCATCGACATCGCCAGCAACGGCCAGGAGGCCGTTGATCATGTCAACGGCTCCTCCTACGACATCATCTTCATGGATCTGCAGATGCCGGTGATGGGCGGGATCGAGGCCGCACGCGGCATCCGCTCGAACTTCCATCTCAAGAACCAGCCGGCGATCATCGCCATGACCGGCCATGCCCTCACCGGGGTGAAGGAAGAGTGCAAGGCTGCGGGCATGAACGCCTTCCTCACCAAGCCGGTCAGCCTGGACGACTTCCGGCGGGTGATCCCGCCCTGCCTGGAAAAGGAGGCCGCCATGCGGCCGATGGTGCTCTGATGTGGCTGGCTCTCTGGGATCCGATCAGCGGTGATTGTTTCAGGGAGCTTTCCCAGGCTTCGAGCCATGCCGCCAGGCCTTACCTGCCGGTGGGGGCCGCGTTCCAGACCTTGATGTCGTCGAACCAGCCGCTCTGGCCGGCGACGCCGAGTTCAATCTTTGACTTTGTGGCG
>JBIJBP010000134.1:0-13972 GCA_044345155.1 Prosthecobacter sp.
GGCATGACCACCGGCTGTCCGGCGGTCAGGGGCGGGAAGAACACCGAGTCTTCATCATCCAAGCCGATGCTGTCATCACCGCTGGCGGCGGTGTTCTTGGTCGCGGCGCCTTCCACGTCCACCAGCGCACCCAGCTTCAGGCTGCTGTTGGCCAGGCTGCTGGCATCGGCAAAATCCACGTCGTCACCAAAGTCGGTCAGGGGCACCACCACGGTCGCCAGGTAGTCCTCCACCTCACCGTTGCCATCCAGGCCGTCCGGTCCCGGACTGCTGACCGAGGTCAGACGGATGCGCACGCCGGCCTCGCCCAGGCTCGCATTGGCGGGAACATTGAAGCTCAGGGTGCGCGTGGCATTGGTGGTCCCGGTGTTGACCGTCGTGTTCACGGCAATCTGCTCGCCGCTGTCCGTGAGCACGCCGTTGCGGTTGAAGTCGATCCACGCATTCAGGAAGGCCGTCGATCCGGAGCTGTTGGTGACGGTGACGTTGAAGCTGGCCGGCGCGCCCTGGGTCATCGTGGCGGGCACGACGGCGCCGTCCTCATCATCACTTCCGTCCAGGTCATCCCCCGTGGCGGCGGCGTTGGTGATGGAGGATCCCTCGGCATCCACCAGGGCTCCGAGCCGCAGGGTGCTGTTGGTCTTGCTGCTGGCGCTGGCAAACAGCGGATGATCGCCGAAGTCGGTGTTGGCGACGACATTGACGAGATGATCCTCCACCTCGCCGGCTCCACTCTGGCCGACACTGCCCGGCGAGCTTGTGGAGGTCACGCGGACCCGCAGCCCCACCGGGCCTGTCTTGACCAGCGCCGGCACGGTGAAGCTGACGGTGCGGTTGGAATTCGAGGTGCCTGAGGAGATGGACGTGTTGATGGCGATCTGCTCCCCGGAGTCCGTGAGAACGCCGTTGCCGTTGAAGTCGATCCACACATTCAGGTAGGCCACGGCGCCGGTGCCGTTGGTGACGTTCACGGTGATGGAACCGCCATTCCCCTGGGTGATGCTGACCGGCACCGTCACGCCGTCCTCGTCATCGCTGCCCGTGGTGTCGTCGCCATTGGCGCTGTCGTTCGTGGTCGCAGCGCCTTCGGCATCGACGCTCGCGCCGATCCTCAGCGTGCTGTTGCGGGTGCTGCTGGCGGAGCCGAAAGGTGCGTAGTCGCCAAAGTCCAGTGTTGGAGCAGCGATGCTGACGACATAGTCCTCCACCTCGCCCAGGGTGCCGGTTCCCGAGAAACCGGGTGAGGCCGCGCTGGTGAGACGGAACCGGGCGCCACGCCCCGAGCCTACGGAGGCGCCGACCGGCACGGTGAAGTTGACATTGACCGTGGCGGAGACGGCACCGTCCGGCACCAGGATGCCGGAGGCGACCTGGTCACCGGCGTCCGAAAGGCTGCCGCTGTTGTTGAAGTCGATCCAGGCGTTGAGGTAGGCGGCGGCGCCGCTGGTGTTGGTCACCACGACAGGAAGGGTCACCTGGGCGCCGGCGGTGATTGAGGCGGGCATCGTCACGCCGTCCTCGTCATCGGTGCCGGTGGTGTCATCACCGGCGGCGGTGGCATTGGTGGTGGCGCTGACCTCGGCATCGATGGCCGCACCGATCTTCAGCGTGCCGTTGGTGGTGTTGCTGGCGAGCGGGAAGGCGCTGAAGTCACCAAAGTCCGTGTTGGGCGCCGGCGTTAGCGAGTAGGCTCGCGTGCCGGAGCAGCCGTTCGCATCCGTGGCACGGATGGTGAAGGTGGCGGTGGCTGTAGAGGTGGCGGTGCCGCTGATGATTCCGTTGCTGGTGTTCAGGCTCAGCCCGGCAGGCAGGCTGCCGCTGCTCACAGCAAAGGTGTAGGGAGTCGCACCGCCGTTGCCGCCCACCGTCGTGCTGTAGGACATGCCCACCGTAGGCAGCGGCAGGCTCGTGGGACTGAGCGTGACCACCGGGCAGATCTTGAGGCTGATCGACTGCGTGGCCTGACAGCCGTAGGTGTCGGTGGCGCGAACCGTGAACGTGGCACCGCTGCCATTGCTGGCCGTCGGAGTGCCGCTGATCACACCGGCGCTGCTCAGCGTCAGTCCGGAAGGCAGGCTGCCGCTTGTCACGGCGAAGCTGTAGGGTGACGTCCCGCCGGCGGCGCTCAGGCTTTGATTGTAGGACGATCCCACCGTCCCGGTCGCAGGTGTGGCGGGCGTGATCGTGATGACCGGGCAGACCGGTGACATCGTGTAGCTGCGCGTACCCACGCAGCCCCTCGCGTCAGCCGCACGAACGGTGAAGGCAAAGGCGGAACTGCTCGTGGCGGTGCCGCTCAGCACGCCTGCGGAACTGAGCGAAAGGCCGCTGGGCAAGGTGCCGCTGCTGACCGCCCAGGTGTAGGGGCTGAGCCCGCCGCCCGCCGTGAAGGTCTGCGAGTAGGACGAGCCCACGGTGGCCGCCGGGAGCGAACTGGAGGGGCTGACGCTGACCGCCGGACAGGCCAGGAAACCAAAGTCGATGCTCAGGTCGGAATTCGCGTCGGTGTCGCCGTCATTGACCGGCTCCGCACCTCCGGCCAGGGCGATGAGAGGGCTGCTCACCGCCTGTCCCTGCGAGGCCTGCACGCCGTTGTCATCATTGTCTTGTCCGTTGTCCAGGGCGTCGCTGCTGGTGCTGCTGAGCGGGTAGGCCGCCGGCGGCGTCGGAATGTGAATCAAGTACTGGCCTGGGGAGAGGTTGTTGAAGCTGTAAAGTCCGCCGCCGGAGCTGGTCACGGTGGCGATGGGCGTGTCCGTCTGCGGATTCTGCCCGCCCATGAACAACTGCAGTGAGACGCCATCGATGCCAGCTTCACCTGTGTCCTTCACCCCATTGTTGTTCACGTCATTCCAGACCAGGTTGCCCAGCTTCATGGAAGGCGACGCGCCCGGACAGGCGGCACCGTCGGAGTTCGACACCGGAGGCCCGACACCGACGGCGGTGATGCTGCCGTTGAGCACGCCGTTGGTACGGTTGAAGACATAAAGCGTGTCCTGATCTCCGGACGCGCCGGCGCTGCCGAATCCATAAGTGAGGCCGTTGGCGTCGATGATCATCGAACCCCAGGCCCCAGGAACTGCCGAACTCACCCGCGTCGCGGCACCGGTGGTCATGTTGATTTCAAACAGGCCGAGCCAGTTGTCGTCCACCGTGGAATAGCCGTAAACCTTGCCGGTGAGCGGATCCCAGACGATGTCACCAAAGTTGCCCGAGTAGGTGGAGCCTGTGCTCGTGTTGGTGACGGTCACCGGCGAGCCGACGAGCGACGCGGAGGTCAGGTCAATGGTGTAGAGCTTTGTGGAAGCAGGGCTGAAGCTGTAAAGATTCAGGATCATCCGTCCGCTGGTCAGCGCCGTGGCGCCTGACCACTGGCCGCCGGCTCCCGGGGAAGGCAGGCCGGGAATCGCCCCCATGTCCACCAGGACACCCTGCGAGTTGATGCGGTAAAGATGATTGCCGTTCTGGTCGATACAGTAGAGGTAGCCCCCGTACGCAGCCAGACCGTTGAGCTTGTAGCCGGAGAAGACAAAGGTCGGCACCAGAGTCGGCCCCTCGCCCATGTAATACAGCGTGGTGTCCCACATGTCCGACCCGGGGCTGATTTCATCGTTTTGAATGATCCAGAAGCGATTGTCACAGGCAAACGGGGAGCCGATGTTGGAGGCGAAGCCCAAGTCGATCGTGTTGTCGGTGCTGCCACCGCCCGAGGATCCCGGCTCGGCGCCCAGGGCCAGCTGGATCACCGGGCTGTAGGCCGAGGTGCCCGAACCGGCGGGCTGCGAGCCGTTGTTGTCGCCATCCTGGCCGTTGTCAGCCGTGTCCACAACCAGGCTGGTGCGCGACAGCGGAACCGTGGGCACCTTGACAAAGTAGTAGCCGGGCGAAAGGCCGGTGAAACTGTACAAACCTCCGCCGGAGGTGGTCACGGATGAGACCAGCGTGTCCGCATTGCCGCTGCTGCCGCCGATGGCGTTGTCCGCGCCCGGCGTCCACAGCTCAACGAGCACGTTGTTGATGCCGCTTTCCTCCGGGTCATGGATGCCGTTCTCGTTGGCGTCATTCCAGATCATGTTTCCGATCGTGAGCCCGGGCACGATGTTGAGGACGTGGTCCTCCACCTCGCCGTTGCCGTCCGCACCCGTCGGGCCGGGGCTGCTGACGGAGGTCAGGCGCACACGCACCGCCGCCTGTCCTGCCACCGCCGCCGCAGGCACGGAGAAGTTCACCGTCCTGTTGGAACCGCTGATGCCGCTCGAAACCGTGGTGTTCGCCGCCACCTGCTCACCGCTGTCCGTCAGGTCGCCGTTTTGGTTGAAATCAATCCACACATTCAGGTAGGCCGTGGACCCGGTGTTGTTGGTGACGTTGACCGTCATGCTTCCCGAGGCCCCCACCAGGACGGAGGCGGGCAGCGTCACGCCGTCCTCATCATCACCGCCCGTCGTGTCGTCCCCCGTCGCTCCGGCATTCGTGGCCGCCACCGCCTCCGTATCCGTCGTGGCGCCGATCTTGAGGCTGCTGTTGAAGGTGCTGCTGGCGCTTCCCAGGCTGCTGTGGTCGCCAAAATCCGTCGTCGGAGCCGCTGGAGTCACGGAATAGCTTCTGGTGGACGCACAACCATTCGAATCCGTGGCCCGAATGGTGAATGCCGCCGAGGCCGTGCTCGTCGCCGCGCCCGAAATCACGCCTGTTGCCGTGTTCAGGGACAAGCCTGCGGGCAGACTGCCGCCGGAGACGGCGAACCCATAGCTGCCAAAACCTCCGGAAGCCGTCAGGACCTGGCTGTAGGCCTGCCCGGCGGTGGGCGTTGGCAGCGTTGTCGGACTGATGCTCAGCGTCGGGCAGTTGACCGTGATCGCATAATCCTCCACCTCACCCTTGAGCGTTGAACTCCCGCTGAAGGTGGGCGCCGTGCTGCCCTCGGTGATGCGGATGCGCAGATACTTGGTTCCAGGCGTGGTGCTCAAGGGCGGACTCAGGCTGAAGTTGAAGGTGCCGGAGGCGCCGACCGTCTGCGCGGCGAGCGTTTCGTTGCTGTCCGACACGTCGTTGTCGCCATTCCAGTCCGCGAAAACATTCAGCCTGGCCGTGCTGCTCGTGAGGCTGCCTGTGGTCACAGCCACGGGAATCGCCAGCGTGGTGGTGCTGCCCGCCGTCAGCGCCGGCATGGTGAGGTCTTCATCATCCGTGCCTGTCGTGTCATCGGCGTTGGCAGTGCCTGTGGCCGGGTTGGAAGCCTCCGTGTCCGTGGCGTTGGTGCCGATGCGGATCACCGAGTTGGCCACCTGCGTGGCGGAGGCAAACAGGGGGTTGTCCCCATAATCCAATCGCGAAAGGATGGTGGTGACATAGTCCTCCACCTCGCCGTTGCCGCTCGTGCTCGCGGAGCCGGGGGTGCTCGTCGAACTCAGGCGCACACGCACGCCCGCCACACCAGGTGAAGCGCCGACTGGAACCGTGAAGTTGATCGTCCGGTTCGAGTTGGAGGTGCCGCTCGATATCGTGGTGTTGGAGGCGATCTGCTCGCCGCTGTCCGTCAGCACGCCGTTGCGGTTGTAGTCAATCCACACGTTCAGATAGGCCGTTGAACCGCTCGAGTTCGTGACGTTCACCACAAGGCTGGCGCTGACACCCTGGGTCAGGGTCGCCGGAACGGTCACGCCGTCCTCGTCATCGCTGCCCGTGGTGTCGTCCCCTGTCGCCGCAGCGTTCGTGGTCGCCGACGATTCCTTGTCCGTGCTCGCGCCAATCCTCAGTGTCGTGACCACCGTGCTCGCCGCGTTGCCGAAGCCGTTGTAGTCACCGAAATCCAGCGTCTGCGCCTGCACCGCCGCCGTCCCGGCACAGGCCAGCAGAAACGCGGAAAACCGCGTCAACCAACGACGCGGCCTGTCAGCTCGAACTGGATTCGTGACGCTCATTCAATACGTCGTTGTGGACGGTGCCTGCGACTCTGCACTCCGACTGCCAGGGCCAGCAGCACCAGAAGGCTGCTTCCAGGTTCCGGCACGACATGGGTCTGCAGGCTGAAGATTCCGGGATTGACACTGAACTCTCCGGCCCCCTGGATGCCGTTGACGCCTCCCAGGATGGCCGTGTCGGCATCCAGCAGCTGCCAGTCATACGAGGTGCCGACCGGGTCGGCCGGGTCTGGAATGCGCCAGCTATTGGCAAGGTTGCCGAGCAGATCTGAATCCGTCACCAGCGCCCATTCACTGCCCGGCACGATCGCCTTCGAGTTGTAAACCCATAGGTAAACGGTTTCTCCCATCAAAAAGACATCGGCGGGATTGGCCGCCAGGGAGTCCGATGTGCCATCAGGCTGGTGCTCGACGGTGCCGACAAAAAACTGTTCAGGCACGTTCCAGCCTTCCGAATCAGGATGTACGGCCCGGTCCAGAACCTTCCAGTTCGCGTCCCACTGGTAGCTGTTGTGTATCGACGGCACAAAGCCGCTGGTGAAGGTGCCGACTTCAAAAATAAACGATTCGTCCAGCGTCTGACCCGTGCTGTTAAACAGCAGGTCATTGAACGAACTCCCCCAAAAAACAGTGCTTCCCCGGCCTGATTCAGGCAGGAAACATCCCAACATCATCGCTATAGCCAGCCATGAGGAAGTGGATGTGATCTTCATAAACAGTCGAGGTGCAGACACTCACCAGGTGAGGTCATCGTTTATTATAATTATAGTAAATAATGGCGATTGTAATTTATATCGCCAGTCAATTCAAGCGTATAGCTCATAAATTTCATATTTGTTAATCATTTCCCCCCGCCATTTATGGACTGGCATGTCTAAGCAATTCACGGCAGACTCCGCTGATGTTTTGGCTCCGCCTGACCCTCCTGATTGCCTGCCTCGGACTCTCGGTCCGGCACCTGGACCTCGAACAGCGCTCCGGCCGTCTCCAGAAGGTGGACGACCTCTTTCTTGACTTCCTGGTCGCCAACTCCCGGGAACGCCTGACCCAGCCAGCCACGAGCAAGGCGAGCCCCGTCACCCTGGTGTCCCTGCGGGAGGAGCAGGCGAAGGAGTATGCCACCTGGCCTCCCCCACCCCTTGACTGGCAAACCCTGCTGAAAAGCCTGCAGGCCTATGCCCCGGAGGTCATGGTCATCGCCACACCCCTTTACTGGGGTCGGCCAGCTCCGGAATTCCTACCATCAGTTTCCGAAGCTCTTCTGCCCTTCCCAAGTGTGGTGCTGGGCATCGAAACCCAGCTTGCCGAACACGGCTCCAAGACTCCGGCCTTCATGGGCGACCTAGCCGACAAACTGCCTCATTTTCAACGAGTTGACGGCCCTCAGGAATCCGTTCAGCCGCTGTCCGCACTGATCTCAGCGCCCGACCCGGCCCTGCGACCCACCCGGGAGCTGGGACTGCTGGCGGCACGCAAAAATGCGGACAGCTGGAGTGTCCCCTACGCGCTTCGTGCGGACGACCGCCTGTATCCAGGAATCATCGCCCAGACCCTGGCAAGGCTCCATGTCAGCCCTTATTCACTCCACCGCCTGCGCATCGGCCCCGGAGCCGGCGCTTACCTCGCGCAGGGTTCCTTTGTCCCGCTGGAGGAGGATGGCACCCTGCCCGTCAGCCCTGGAACCCAGGTCCCTGTCGTCAACGCCCTCGACCTCATGACCGGCACGCTCGCCGATGCCCTGGGTGATGCCGACAAGGCCGCCTTGAAAAGCAGTCAAGTCATCGTCATTGGCGTTGAACCCGCCGACAAAAACAGCCCCGACCTTGGCAGGCTGCACGCCCAGGCCCTGGCTCAAACCCTGCTCCTTCCGAAGCTGCAAAAGCTGACCGAACCCCAGCAATGGGCCACCTGGGCCATCTGCGGACTGGCTGCCGCCTGGATCGTTCTGCGGGTGCCCCGCTCCCAGGCATTCTCACGTGGCCTTGGCCTGATCTTCGCCGCCCTCGTGCTGAGCTTCCTCGCCTTCCAGATCCAGCTCCTCTGGTGCCCGCCCACCCTGCCCGTGGCCATCCTCGGCATCGGCACGCTGCTCGGCCTGCTCATGGGTCGCGGCAAACCAGCCCCTGCTGCACCCGCCGAACCGCCAGTCCCCGCCCAGGAACCTCCCGCTGCGTGACCTTTGCCCACCCTGCCGCCCTGTGGTGCCTGCTCGGCCTGCCCGTCGTGCTGGCCATTCATTTTCTCCAGCGCCGCAGCCGCCGGGAGGTGGTGACCACGTTGTTCCTCCTCCAGCAGGTCCGCAGGGAGTCCGCCGCCGGAAACCGTTTCGACCGCCTGCGCGCCTCCGTGCCCCTGTTTCTCCAGATTCTGCTCGTGCTGCTCTTCACCTGGCTCCTCGCCGGGCCCCGCTGGCTCCAAAAGGACAGCGTGCAGCGCGTCGCCATCGTCCTGGACAGCTCCGCCTCCATGTCCGCCTTCCGTCCTGCCGCGGAATCCGCCGTGACCGAGGCCCTGCAAACCCTGCTGCCCGCATCCGCCCGTGCCGAGCTGACCCTGCTCTCCACCGATCCGGCCCAACCAACTCTCTATCACGGTGCCTCCACCGACGGACTTCGCGCCGCCCTCTCAGGCTGGCGGCCCACCCTGGGCGCGCATGACTTCACCCCCGGCCTGCGCATGGCACGAACTCTCTCCGGCCACCGGGGCGCCATCCTTTTCATCAGCGACCATCCCTCCCCCGAACCCCTGCCCTTCGAGGCCTCGATGATCAGCGTCGGCTCCTCCATCAGCAATGTTGGCTGGGCCGGGCTCACCCTGGAGGAAAAGGACGGCCAGCTCCTCTGGCGCGCCCTTTTGCGCAACTACGCCGGCCAACCCCAGGACCGAAGCTGGCATGTCATCCCCCAGGACACCCGTTCGGCCCCCGCCGCGCTCCACCTCGAACCCGGCGAGACAAGAACCCTCGGCGGCCCCTTCCCGCCGGGAGAAAAGCTCACGCTGGTGCTCGATGCCGACGCCTTCTCCCTCGATGATGTGCTTCCCGTGATGCGCCCCCGGCCCAAGATCCTCAGCCTGCAGGTGCCGATGATCGCGCTGAAGGACGGCAGCGCGGAGCTGCGCTCGCTCTTCGAAAAGTTCGCCGACACACGCCTCGTCGCCTCCAGCACCGAGGCCGATGTCCGCGGCGTCGTCTGGCCGCCCACCACGGCTTTGGATGCCGGACAAAACGCCGTCATCTTCGCCGCCCCGGCCAAGGGTGAAAAAGTCGCCTGGCTGCGCGGTGGCATCGTCGCCGAACACCATCCGCTCGTGGAGGGCCTCAACTGGCAGTCCCTGCTCGCCCAGGACGGCATGGTCATCCCCGGAGACTCGAAAGACCGCGTCCTGCTCTGGCAGGACAAGCGCGCTCTCATCAGCCTGCGCCGCACCCCCAGGGGCGCCCGGCAGCTGCTCTGTCATTTTGACCTGCTCAACAGCAATGCACGCCGCCTGCCCGCGCTTGCCATCCTGCTGCACCGCTTCCTCCAGACCGTGCGAGAGGAAAAAATCGCGCCGGAGTCAGGCAACTTCGACCTGCATCAAAAGCTCGTCATCGGCTGTGAGCGTGGAGAAAAGGCCCCGCCGCTGCGCTACGAGACGGAAACGCCTCCCGCCTCGGCGCAGATCGCCTCCGCCCGGGTTCATCTGCTGCGCGCACCCGCCCAGCCGGGCTTTTTCCAACTGAGCCAGAAGGACTCCCCCCTGCTCACCGGCGCCGCGCACTTTGCCGACATCCGAGAGGCCGACTTCACCGCAGCCGCCAGTTTTCAGGATCTTTCCAGGGCGGGAAAACTTCAGTCAGACATTTTGTTGGAAACAAACCCGCATGATCAGCCCTGGCTGCTGCTTATTCTCTGCCTGCTGCTCGCCAGCTGGTGGTTCAGCCACCGCACGGACAGCAGCCCGGCCCAAGCCCGCAACAACGCCTGACCTAACCATGCTCACCGACGCCACCCGCCTCCGCGACTTCCCCTCCCTCAACGGCATCAGCTACCTGAACACCGCCGCGGAAAGCATCCCACCGCTCGCCGTGCATGAGGCGCTGGAAACCTATTGGCAGGACAAGCAGCGCGGCATGCGCGGACGTGAAGGCCACTTCGCCGCCGTCGAAGCCTGCCGTGAAATCAGCGCCCGCATGCTCGGCCTGACCACGGGTGAAGTCTCCTTCTGCTCCTGCAGCTCCGAGGCCTACAACCTCCTCGCCTCTGCGCTCAACCTCGGCGCCGGTGACGAGGTCGTCGTCACCGACCTCGATTTCCCCGCCGGTGCCACGCCCTGGCTCCGCTCCGCCACACCCCCGCTGACGCGCCTCTGGAAATCCACCGGCGGCGCGCTTGAACTGGCCGGCCTCCTGCCGCTGCTGAACGAGCGCACGAAGCTGGTGCAGGTCTCCCTCATCAGCTTTTACAACGGCCACCGCATCGACTGGCAGCCCCTGCGCGAAGCCGTCAGCCGCCTTGCTCCGAACGCGCTCGTCTCCGTCGACATCACCCAGGCATTCGGCCGCGTCGAGCTCAACTGCCCCGACGCCGACATCCTCATCAGCAGCACGCATAAATGGACGCTCGGCATCCATGGCGGCTGCGTCATCGGCATCCCCGCCCGCAACGCCGAACGCCTCACCACCCACGCCGGCGGCTGGTATCATCTCAGCAACGCCTTCGATGGCGACCGCTTCGAGCGCGCCGTCACCAAGACCGGCGCCCTCAGCTTCTCCGTCGGCATGCCCAGCTTCGCCGCGCTCTACGCCCTCAACGCCGCGCTTCGCTATGTCGATGCCGTCGGCGTGCCCGTCATCTCCGCCCATGCCGATCCGCTGGTGCGTGAACTTCACGACGGCCTCGCCGCCCTCGGCATCCAGCCCATGTGCCCGCTGCACCACGACCGCCCCACCGGCATCGTGGCCTTCATGGACAAACGCAGCACCGAGATCCACGCGGCGCTGGAGAAGTCCGAGGTCCATGTCATGCACCACGCCGGCCGCATCCGCATCGCCGTGCACGGCTACAACACCCGTGAGGACGTGCGGCGCGCGCTTGACGGCATCGGCTCTGTCAGCTGAAAAACACCCGCTCCGCCGTGCCGCGCAGCATCGCCGCCCTGTCGGACGCCGTCAGGAAGTCGAGCCGGTCGCGCACCAGCGCGATGGAGTCGTGGTAATTGTGCCCGGGGTCCACCTGGAAGGGGCAGTCGCTGGCCCACATGAGACGCTCGGCGCCAAACGCGTCACGGCATTCACGGATCATCGGCCCGAGGTCCAGATAAGGTGCCTGCTTCTTCCCCAGCGCATAAAAGGCCGAGGTCTTGAGCGTGACCTTCGCGTGCTTCGAAAGATGCAGCAGGCTGTCGAGCCCCGCACGGTCCACCACGCCCTTCATGCCTAGGCGCGCAAAGTGGTCGATCACCACCGGCGTGTCCGGATACTGCGCGCACATCTTCGCCACCGGCCCGAGCGCCTCGGGATTGATGAGCAGGCACATGTTCAGGTTTTCCTCCGCCGCCGCCTTCCACATGGCCTTCATGCCCGCGGAACCCAGCCAGCCCGCGACATCCGAACCGCCGGTGTAGATGCGGAAGCCGCGCACGCCCTGCTGCTTCAAGGCCTTCATCCGCCCGCGCACGTCGGCGGCGTTTTCATCGATGATCGCCACGCCTGAAAACGTGCCCGGATGCGCGGCGATCATGTCGAGCATGTAGCGGTTGTCCGTCTTGTAATAGCTCATCTGGATGAGCACGATGCGTGAGACACCCTCCGGGCGGCAGTGCGCAAACAGCTGATCGGGCGTGAAGCTCGCCGGCTTCATGTCCTCCTTCTTGAAGCCGGAGGCCAGCGGATACTTCTCCGTGTCCGGCGTCCAGACATGCACATGAGCGTCAATCCAGCCGCCGCCGGAAAGCGAGGCGCAGCCGGTGATCTGGCTGCCAAGGGTGGCGGTGACGGAGGTGGAGAGGAAGCGGCGGCGGTTCATCATGGTGTTGTGGGTTACGCAAAGCTGAGCAGAAACCTTTTCTGAAACTCCAGGGCGGCCTCGACCTGGTCCACCTCGATGTACTCATCGGCGGTGTGCGCACGGTCGATGCTGCCGGGGCCGAAGACGATGCTCGGTATGCCTGCGCGGGAGAGCTTGCTGGCATCACAGCCAAAGGGCACGCCGCAGGGCTCGGCGTTCAGCCCAAGCTCGCGCAGCACCCGCGCCGCGGTCCGCACCACGTCCGAATCCGCCGGTGTGTCCAGGGCTTCATCCACCAGCAGCAGCGGCTCCTCCAGCTCGGCCCGCACGCCCTCAAGGCCCGACAGCAGGCCGCGGTAGTGCGCCACGGCGTCCTCCGCCCTGTCCCCCGGCAGCAGCCGGCGGTCGATCTCGATCATGCAGCGGTCGGGAACAAAGTTCACCTGCACGCCGCCGCTGATGACGCCCACGTTGCAGGTGCCGCAGCCTACCAAAGGATGCTGAATCCCGGCGAGGCGCGCATTGTCCTCCTCGATGGCGGCGATGACTCGTGCCATGTGGGTGATCGCGTTGACCCCCAGGTGCGGCTTCGAGCTGTGCGCCGAACGTCCATGCACGACGATCCGGCAGCGCAGCACGCCCTTGGTGGCGATGACCGCCCGCAGCTCCGTTGGCTCCGCCACAATCGCGGCGTCGGCCTTCAGGCCTTCACAAAGCCTCACGACACCGCGGTAGGAATACTCCTCGTCCACCGCGGCGGCCAGCAGCACCTCGCACGACGGCACAACTCCCTCCTCCTTCAGCGCAGCCATCGCATGCATCATCGTCGCCAGCCCCGCCTTGGTGTCGCAGGAGCCGCGCCCGTACATCCGCCCGTCACGGATCGACGGTTCAAACGGCGGGATCGTCATGCCCTTCACCGACACCGTGTCCGTGTGCGCCTCCAGCACGATGCGCCGCTGCGGGTTTCTGCCTGGCAGCCGCGCAAGCACATTGGGCCGGCCCGGAAACACCTCCTGCTCCCAGGCCTCCATGCCGCGCGCCTCGAAAAACCGGCGCACATAGGCGGCGACCTCGCCCTCGCCGGGCCCGCCTTCATAGGAGGAGTTCACGCTGTTGATGCGGACGAGATCGGCGAGGGTTTGGAGGACCGGAGACATCAGGGCTTCTTGGGACGTGAGCAAAGGTGGAGCGGAAGGCAGAGAAGGAAGAAGGCTATCAACGATCCGGCGGCGCAAAGCTTCCAAGTCACCGGCGTGCCTCCCGTCACAGGCATGGACGACGCGGGCGGCGGAGGTTCCTTGAATACATCCTCCACGGCAAAGCCCGTGTCATAAAGATAGTCAGGCTCGTTCATGCTGAACGGCACCTGCGTGCGCAGCTCACCCTGCTCGTAGAGGGCCTCCACGCTGCCCAGAGGCCCTGCCTCACGCCAGATGTCAAAGCCCAGCCACAGGTCCGCCAGCAGCGGAATGCCCTGCTTAACAAAAAGAATGTCCACATGCCGCGCCGGATAGTCCTCCGCCCGCACCGCCGGAATGACACCCTCCACCGACGGCCACATGGCCTCCACGGCCTGGATGCCGCCCAGCTCGGCCTTGCCTCCATTCACCTTCATCTGCACCTGCCGGTTGAGATAGCCGGCCACCCCTTCCCGCGAAGCCTGCAGCTCCTCTGCATCGACCCGGCCGTCCTGATTGCGGTCAATGCCAGGATAAAAGCGCGAGAGCACCAGCAGATTGAAGGTGAAACGCATCTCGACGCACTGACGCTCCAGCTTCACGCGCAGCCGGCTGATGTCCGCAGGATGCGCCTGCAGCTGGCACGACAGCAGCACAACGGCTGCCATGAGTCGAAGAAGGTATGGACGGTGCACAGCTGAAGTCATCAGACGCGGGCGGTGAATGACGCAGCACTTTTACCTTCGCTTAACAAATCTCACGCAAAACGACATTATTCCTTCACACAGGCAAACCAGGTTGGGCGGTGAAAAGGGAAAAACATTCCCGAACAACACCACAAAACTCAACCCAACCCGGACAAGCCATGAAAACCAAG
>JBIJBP010000030.1:0-41989 GCA_044345155.1 Prosthecobacter sp.
GCCGCAGGCGCGTCCTTTCTGGAGCAGCAGACGGAGCGTGCCGGAGGCTTCAATGAGG
Organism: Prosthecobacter sp.; assembly: GCA_044345155.1. Classification (GTDB taxonomy): domain Bacteria; phylum Verrucomicrobiota; class Verrucomicrobiia; order Verrucomicrobiales; family Verrucomicrobiaceae; genus Prosthecobacter. Next base: position 59 of record JBIJBP010000030.1, read on the forward strand.
CCCTGGCCGACTACTGCCTCGCGCTGATGAACTCGAACGAGTTTGTGTTCGTGGACTGAGGGCGCGGTTCGTCATGCGCCAAGGCGCGACAAAACAGAACCTGAAAGTTTTGGGATCATAACGGGTGATGTCCTGTCGTGATCGAGGGCAGCGGGGCGATGATGTTCACGGGCCAGGGTCGGAAGCGTTCGAAGATGCCGGGCCCGAGTTCGCGGGAGGTTTGATAGCCGCGGCGGAACATCTCCAGCTTGGCGTCGATGTTGTCGACATGATGCAGGACCAGGGCCTCGGGAGTCTTGGGCAGCACAGGCGAGCCAAATTGATACTCGCCGTGATGGGAGGCGATGAGGTGCAGCAGGTGCAGGCGTGCCTGGTCATTGGAGGGTTCCAGGGTGGCCCACTGCGCGGCCTCGGGGCGTTCCAGGAGTTCGCGCCAGAGCTTGTTCACGAGTTCAAGGCCGAGGGTGATATGGCCGAGCATCTCACCATGAAGATGAAAGGGCATGGCGAAACCCTGCTCCGGATAGGAGTTTTCCCAGAGCTTGCCGCAGTCGTGGAAAAGGACGCCTGCAACGAGGAGGTCGCGATTGAGCTGCGGATAGGCTCCGGCGAGGGCGAGTGCGCTGCGCATCATCTGGGCCACGTGTTCGACGAGGCCGCCGCGGCGAGCGTGATGGTTTTCGCGGGCGGCGGCGGTGCGCCTGAAGCGTTCGCCGTGCCTTTCGAGGAAGAGGCTGCAGACGCCGCGCAGCCGGGGATCGTGCATGGTTGCGACAAAGGACTCGATGTCCGCGTAGTCGGCGCGCTGACGAGCCTGCAGGTCGGGGTCGCCGCTGAGCAGCGCGGCCTTTTCCTCCTCGGCGAGGGGGCGCATGTGAGGATGACGGGGCTCGATGCCGTATTTGCCGGTGTCCACCCACTGGGCGTTGATTTCGATGAAGGTTCCTGGCTTGAGCGACCCGGCCTCATGGAAGAGCGGGTTGCTGTCAAAGAGACGCCACAGGAGGGAGTCGCCGCCATCGACGAGCTTCAGTTCATAAAAGGGACTGCCTGAGGCGGTGGTCTTCTCCGTGCGGGCATCGACCTGGACATGGATGCGGTAAGGCTGGGGCACCTGGCTGGCGATCTGCCGGAGCTGCGTGAGGCTGATGAGATCGGGCAGTTCAGGGTCGTCGGAATGCATGGCGCGAGTCAAAACGAAGCACGCCCTGCGATGCAAGACGAACCTTGGCGGGTGTTTGGTCCAGTTTGGAAAATACGGGGCGGGATGAGATGAAGGCACCCGCCCCCCTTGCCAGCGGCCGGGTTCTGGTTCACACATAGGTCTTCAGCCCGTCATGCCACCTCCGAAGAAAACCGCAGTCAGCAGCAGCCAGTTCCATGTCATCGTCGGCACGGACGAGGCGCGGGTGAAGGAGGTGGCGCTGAAGATTGTGCAGCACCTGACGCCGGAGGGCGCGGGGGACTTTGGCAATGAGATCATCGAAGGCCAGGCGGACAATGCTGAGCATGCGGGCAGGATCTGTGCGGACACGGTGATGGCGCTGCAGACGCTGCCCTTTTTCGGGGGTGGCAAGGTGGTCTGGCTGAAGGGGGCGAGCTTTCTCGGTGACAGCGTGACCGGTCGTGCGCAGGCCTCGGTGGAGGGCTTTGAAAACATCCTGGATGTGCTGGAGTCCGGCCTGCCGCCTGACATCAAGTTTGTGCTGAGCGCGGGCAGCCTGGACAAGCGGAGGACCGCCTACAAGCGTCTGTCGAAGCTGGCGGCGATCGAGGTTTATGACAAGCCTGACACGAGCCGTGCGGGCTGGGAGGAGGCGGTGATCGCACAGGCCTCGGTGAAGGCGCGTGAGCTGGGGCTGGCGTTTGAAAGCGGAGCGCTGGAGCTGCTGGTGCAGATGGCCGGGGATGACACGCGGCAGCTGGAGAACGAGATGGAAAAGATCGACCTGTACCTGGGCGAGCGGCGCCGTTGCGGGCTGAACACGGTGCGTGGGATGGTTTCGCTGAGCCGTGCGGGCGTGATCTGGGAGATTGGGAATGCGATCGGCGCGCGCGACCTGAGACGGGCGCTGGAGCTGCTGGGCGTGCTGATGTACCAGGGGCAGAACGCGATCGGCATCCTGCTGGGCGCGATCGTGCCGAAGGTGAGGAACCTGCTGGTGATCAAGGAGCTGACTTCGAGGAACAAGGTGAACACGATGAGCTACAACAGCTTCAGTTCCAGCCTGGACGGCCTGCCGCCGAGCGCGACAGCGCACCTGCCGCGCAAGAAGGACGGCACGGGCTTCAATGTCTACCCGCTGTTTCTTGCCGTGCCGGAGGCGCGCAAGTTCAGCCTCGATGAGCTGCACGAGGGGCTGGCGGCCTGCCTGGACGCGAACCTGAAGCTGGTGACGACGCAGCTGGACGACAGGGTGGTCATGGAACGACTTTTGGTTGGGCTGCTGGCGCCGCGCGCCCGGCGCGCCTGAGGCAGCATCCGGCAGTCATGAACAGCGAGATGACATCCCCGGTGCAGGTGCGGAGGGTGACCCTGCCTGGAGGCATGGCGGAGGAAGGGGACGCCGTGGCGCGCGAGGAGCCGCTGGAGATCCGCGTGGAGGGGCGCAGCGTGGCCGTGGTGATGCGCACGCCGGGGCACGACGAGGAGCTGGCGGCGGGCTTCCTGGTCAGCGAGGGTGTGGTGAAGGGCGCGCGTGACATCCTGGAGGTCAGCCAGTGTCCGAGCACGGGCAACACGCACGGCAACATCGTGGACGTGCTGCTGGCGGGATCGGCGGTGGTGAACTGGGGAAGCCTCACGCGCCATGTCTTCAGCGCCTCAAGCTGCGGGCTGTGCGGCAAGACGAGCATCGAGAGCGTCTTCCAGCGCTTCGAGCCTGTCGTGGATAACGGCTTCCAGGTGTCGGCCGGTTTTTTAGCGGGGCTTCCCGCGCGGCTGCGGGAGGAGCAGGCGGCGTTTGCCCGGACGGGCGGCCTGCATGCCTGCGCGATCTTTGACGAGCATGGCGGGATGGTGGTGCTGCGGGAGGACGTGGGCAGGCATAACGCGCTCGACAAGGTGCTTGGCTGGGCGCTGCAGCAGGGACAGCTGCCGTTTGACCGGCATGTGCTGCTGCTGAGCGGCAGGGTGTCCTTTGAAATGATGCAGAAGGCGCTGGCCGCCGGGGTGCCTGTGGTCGCCGCCATTTCCGCGCCGACCAGCCTCGCGGTGGAGTTTGCCGAAGGCTGCGGCCAGACGCTGGTGGGCTTCCTGCGCGGGGGCACGATGAACGTTTACTGCCATCCGGGGCGGGTGACGGTCTGAAGCCTGCGGATGACGTGATGAACAACGTCAGGCGGCGGGTCATTCGGCCTGGGCGTGCGGAGCCGGCTTCGGCGCGGTGGCAGTGCGGACAATGTTCATACCGCCGTTCAGCTCGCCGCCGGGCTCGATGGAGACGGAACGGGCGGTGACATCGCCGTTCACGGATCCGCCGGAGCCGATGAGAAGGGGGCCGCTGCTGATGATGGTGCCGGTGACGCGGGCCTGGATTTCGACTTCCTCGGCACGAACCACGTTGAGGAAGGTCACGTCTGCACCTTTCTCGATGATGAACCTGCGGCAGTGGATTTCGCCGATGATGGTGCCGGTGGCGCGGAAGATGGCGTCGCCGCTGGCTTCGACGTTGGCTTCAAAGAGGCCCTGACAGCGCAGGTCGCGGCAATGGATGACGTCGGTGGAGAGATGGCCGCGCTTGCGGATGAGCACGTCACCGCGGGTCTTGATGGACTGCGTGGAGTTCATGTTGATCTCCACGTCCTCCAGGGAGATGAGGGCGCCGCATTGCGGGCAGTTGGCGGAGCGCGAGGAGCGGCTGACCTTGAACTTGTGCCGGCATTCGAAGCAGTCGGCATCCTTGAAGTAGGCGTTCCGGTAGATGCCCTGCTCCTTCATCTTTTGGAGCGTGCTCGCCGACATGGGCTCGGGAGACGGCGTGGGCGGCGGTGAATTGGACTGCGGCCTGCGTGTGGCCTGCTGGAATCGGCGTGGTGGGATGGAGGGCTCCGGCGAGGGTTCTTGCTTTTCTCGTGGGGCGGGCTCCTCGGGCGGGGTGGCGGCCCCCACTTCCGCATCCGCAGTTTTCTCAACAGCCAGAGCTGCGGGTGCCACCTGCTGTTTAAGGAAGACGCCAAAGCCTCCTTCTTCGACTTCCTCCGCTGTGGCAGGCCTGGCGATATCCTCTTCAACGGGGCCGACCGGTGCCGGGACCTGGATGGGTGAGAGGGAGGAAGTGGAGGAAGCCTGTTTTGAAGCTGATCCGTTGGCGACAGGTAAAGTGGGCTCCGTCTGGGGCGCAGGAGATGGCGCGCTATCCCAAAGGCTGTCGTCCCTCAACCCCCCTGAACGGGTGGATGTGGAGGCGGTGACCTTGCCACGGTTCACGGACAGATGAACTCCACACTTTCTGCAAAAGGTGGAAACAACGAGGCGCGACTCAAATTGAGCCGCGCCACATGCAGGACATATCACCTCGATCTGGCCTTTGGGTGGCGAGGGGCGATCACTTTTCTTGCCGAAAAGTCCCCGGAGCACGAAGGTGATTGGAAGTTAGTTGTTGGTTTGAGGGCGGGCGATGGGTGCGGCGGCGGGCTTGGGGGCCTCGGGGGCCTTTTTACCGACGGAAGACTGACCCATGAAGGTGGCGCCTTCTTCGATGGAGAGGGTGCCGGCGGCGATGTCACCGATCAGGATGGCATTGCTCTTGAGCTCGCAGCGCTCAACGACGGTGATGTTGCCTTCAACCTTGCCGAAAATGACAACGGAGCGGGTTTTGATTTCACCCTTGATGAGGGCGTTTTCACCCACGGTCAGAGCACCGTCGGAATGAACTTCGCCTTCGATCTTGCCATCGACGATCAGGTCGTGGGAGAATTTGATCGAACCTTTGATTTCGACATCGTTGGCAAGGACGTTTTTGCTGGAAGACATAGAAGAATAGGAACTGGAGGGTGCGCGTTGGGGTTGGACGGCCGAGGCCGAGGAGGAGAGGATGGGGGCGCGTTCAACGGGCGCCGGGGCCGGAGCCTCGGGGCGGTTGTCTTTCGACCCTTCGTTGGGTTGTCCGATGATTTGCCTGAGCATGAGGCGGTATTATACGGGGACTGGAACTTGAGTGTCAACGTCGCGCTGGCTTTTTTTGCTTTGATCAAAATGGAGCCTGAATTCAATGCGCGGGCGTTACAAAGCCGCTTCTCTGCAACAATCGACTTCAAAAAAATTGGAACAAAACCGTCACCCTGGAGGCTGTCAGCCTGCCTGAATTGTGGAGGCGTTGAGGTAGGGGGTCGGGTCGGTCAGGCCGGCGTTGGCAAAAGCTTCCCGCCGTTCGACGCAGGTGCCGCAGGTGCCGCAATGGACATCACCGCCCTTGTAGCAGCTCCAGCTGTGCGAGAAGTCGACCCCGAGTTCGTGGCCAAGACGGGCAATGCCGGTCTTGTCGGTGTCGATGAAGGGGCGGAGCAGCTCGATGGCGGCATAGGTGCCTGCGTGCATGGCTTCGGCCATGGCCTTCATGAAGGTTTCCCGGCAGTCGGGATAGATGGCGTGGTCGCCTGCATGGGCAGCGATGACGAGTCCGCCAGCCTCCCGGGATTCGGCGATGCCGCAGGCGATGGCGAGCATGATGCCGTTCCTGAAGGGCACGACGGTGCGCTTCATGTTGTCGTCGGCGTAATGGCCGTCCGGCACCGAGCCGCCGCTTTTCAGGAGGTCGGAGGAAAAGAGTTCGTTGATGAAGGGCAGGGTGACGATGTCGTGCCGCAGTCCGAGCTTCTGGCAATGCCAGGCCGCCTGTTCGAGTTCGCGGGCGTTGTGCTTGGAGCCGTAGTCGAAGCTGACGGCCCCGGTCACCTGGTGTTCACGCATCGCCCAGTAGAGCGCGGTGGTGGAGTCCATGCCGCCACTGAGGAGAACCAGGGTTTTCATGCGCGTCGGGGTTCAGGGGCGGGGTAGTTCGAGTCGTCCGTCGAAATCCGGGAAGCGTGCCTCGCAGGTGAGCTGGATGCCGCCGCGGGGGGCAAACCTGCCGCGCACGACGGCCTGCCTGGGGGAGCAGGCTTTGACGAGGTCATCAAGGATGCGGTTGACGATGACTTCGTTGAAGGAGGCGTGGTTGCGGTAGCTGGCGAGGTAGAACTTGAGGGACTTGGTTTCGACGCAGAGCTGGTCGGGAATGTAATAGATCTCGATGTGGGCGGCGTCGGGCTGGCCGGTAACGGGGCAGAGGGAGGAGAAGTCGGGCTGGCTGAGATGGATGGTGTAGTTCCGGGCCGGGGTGCGGTTGGGAAAGGTTTCCAACGCGGCTTCATCAGGGGATGCAGGCAGGCGGTGCTCGGAACGGCCGAGCAGGGAAAGCTGGGGGGCGGAGGATTCGGACATGAGCGGCCATTATGCCTCTCGATGCCAATGCCGCAACCGCCGCGCCAGATGGGATTCTGAAGTCAGACTTCGGGAAGTTTCCATTCGCCACGCATGGGCCGGTGGCGCATGAGGTCGTTGGCGGCCTGGTCGCTGCCGAAGTTTTCCGCCGCCGGGTCCCAGGTGAGCTTGCGACGGCTTTTCAGGGCGATGGAGGCAAGCTGGCAGAGGGTGTCGCTGCGGACGGCGGTTTCGATGTCGCAGACGGCTTTGGCCTTGCCGCGAATGGCGTCGAGGAAGTTGCGGGTGTGCTCCAGGCTTTCGGGAAGCTTGACCGGCATGGTGCCGGGCTTGTTCTGCGGGTCACGCAGGATGGCGTCATCGCTGGCGGAGATCTTGCCGCGGATGACATGCACCCAGCCGGATTCGCCGGTGAAGCGTGCGCCGTGGCCGATTTCCTCGCCCTGGCTGGCGAAGACGACGGGGGCGGCGCCGGCGTATTCGAAGCGCATCTTCCAGTTCAGGACGGCGTCGCAGCCGCCCTCAGCGGGATAGGTGCCGTCGCCTTCGACGCTGACCGGGCCGGTGGCGTCGGTGCCGTTGCCCCACTGGGCGATGTCGAGGTGATGAATGCCCCAGCAGGAGATCATGCCGAGGGAGAAGAGGGTGATGTTCTCGTGGTTGTCGCGCTTGAGCTTGTCGGCGTGAAAGGGGGTCATCGGGGCGGGGCCGACCCATCGGTCCCAGTCAACGCCGGACGGCACGGGCTGCTCGGGCCAGGCGGGCATGGTTTTGCCGCCGGGCACGCCGACCTGGATTTCGCGGAGCTTGCCAAGCCTGCCGTTGAGGGCGAGCTCGGAGGCCCAGCGGAACTTCATGTCGGAGCGCTGCTGGGTGCCAAACTGGAAGACGACGTTCTTTTTGCGCACGGCGGCACGGACGAGCTTGGATTCCTCCAGGGACATGCCCATGGGCTTCTCGTGATAGATGTGCCGACCGTTGAGGACGGCGTCGGCTGCGGGGATGCTATGCCAGTGGACGGGCAGGGCCATGAGCACGGCGTCGATACCAGCGTCGCGGTTCAGCTCGCGGAAGTCGCTGTAGATCCTGACGTCGGCGCTGCCATAGGCGTCCTTGATGAGTCCCTGGGCGTTCTGGATGCGCTGCTGGTTGACATCACACAGGGCTGTGACGCGCACATCCTCGTGGCTGAGGAAGGCGCGCATGTCATGGGTGCCCTGGGCGCCGACACCGATGACGCCGAGGCTGATCTTGTTGGACGGTGCGGTCTGGCTGCGCAGCAGGCGGGCCGGGACAAACAGGGGCGCGATGCCTGTGGCGAGGATGGTTTGAAGCGAGGAGCGGCGGTTCATGGGATGAAGGCGGGACGGATCAAGGGCTGCTGATCAGCATCTTGATGAAGCCGCGCTGAGTCACGTTATTCGGAACGGTCAGCTTCACGGCGCCCCATTCATAGCCGGAAGGCGCGGTTGGAAGGCCGGCAGGCGGTGCGAGCGGCACCTCCATCGGTGTGTCCCAGGAGCTGAAGTTCAGGCTGCCGAGCGGTGCATAGATGATCTCCGGCGTCTGGTAGATGACACCGTTCAAGGTCCCGCCGGTCTTCCTGAGATAGGGAAGGATGAGCTCATGACCACCGGATCCGTCGCTGTTGAGCACGGGCTGGAAGCGCGGCTGCTGGTCCGCCTGGCCCGGGTGCGTGCCGAAGGCATATTCCACATAATTGGTCAGGCCGTCGCCATCAGAGTCATGGTCCGGCGTGTCGATGTCGCCCGTGAGCTGGGCTGCGCCCATGAAGGCGCGGTAGCCGGGAAGGTCACGGATTTTGAGGAAGCCCATGGAGGCCGCCGCCTTGCCGTCGGGCAGGACGCCCAGGTGATGGAAGGGCACGGTGCCGGATCCCAGCGAGTCCAGCAGGCTGCTCCACAGCAGCGGGCTGGGGCCGGTGAAGTCCATCTGGCCGATGGTCCAGGACTCGTTGGAGAGCTGCTGGCCGCCAAAGTGCCTGCTGCCGTCCAGACGGCTGTCGACTCCCTTGTCGAGAAGGATGGCGGGAATGTCCCCCAGCGGTCCCTGCCACCACTGGTCCCAGCGGGTCTGGTAGGACATCATGTAGTCCTCGACCTCGCCATCCGAAGCGACGCCGTCGGGGCCGAGGCCGGTGTCGGTGCTCAAGCGGAAGCGCAGAGGCACGGTTTTGCTGAAGCCGAGGCTGGGCTTGCTGACGACGGTTGTGAACGTGAAGTCGAGCGTCTGGGCGCTGAAGCCGGCGGCGCTGGGCACCGACACGCTCGCGGCTTCACCCAAATCGCTGAAATCACCATCATTGTTCAGGTCGGCGAAGCCATAGAGGGTGGCGGTTTCCCCCGTTTCATTCTTCACCGCGATGCTGGTACGGATCTGCAGCTCGAGATCAAAGGTCGTGGCGGTGAAGTTGGTCGCGCGTTGACGCAGGATCATGGTGTATATGAGCCTTTCGTCATCGCTGCCGCCTATGTTGTCGCCGGTGGCGTCGGCACTGGGCTGGCCGTCCGTTTCGGCGTCGATGTGAACGCCTGTGGGATTGCTGTCATCGAACAGGACAAGGCCGGGGCGGATGACGTGACGAGGGCCGTCATCCGCCAGCCGGGTGCGGTAGTCACCCTGGCTGACCGTGCTCAGGTCGGAGGTGAGGACGGCCGGGGCGGTTCCTGGCACGGAGTCAGGCAGGTCACCGAAGTCAAACTGAGGGCTGGTCACCTCGATAAAGAAGTCCTCCACCTCACCATTGCCCGCCAGGCCGGCGGCTCCAAGCGTGGTGTCGGTGGCCAGGCGCAGCCTCAGGGCCACGGGCTGGGTTGTGGTGGCCGTTGTCGGAACGTCCATCTTCAGGTCGACGAGGCCCACGCTGCCGTCCGGCACCATGACAAAGCCGCCTTCGTCCGCGTCCAGGAAATCCCCGTCGGCATTCCAGTCGGCAAATCCATAAAGTTTGGCAGGCGTGCCAGTGGTATTGCTGACCCGGACGGGGATCTTCACCCTCACGCCTGCATGGGCGCGGATGGCGGATGCGATGATTCCGTCCTCGTCATCGGTGGCGTTGGAGTCGTCTCCGTTTGCAGGCGCGGAGGGCAGGCCGTCGGGCTCACCGTCCGGCGGGGTCGTGCCGAGGTAAAGCTGCTCGGTGATCACATGGCGGGCGCCATTGTCCGCACGGGTGGTCTTGTAGCCTGCGGGAAGGTCGCCGAAGTCGAGGTCGGCAAAGTCATAACTGGAAACGTTGAAGCTCAGGGTCAGGAGTTCGTCATGAACTTCGCCGTCACCGGCAGGGCCGTCCGGACCGACCGAGGTGTCGGTGGTGATGCGGAAGCGCAGGGCATAGGTGCGTGAGAAGGAAGTGGCCGGGGCGAAGCCGAAGACGCGGAAGCTGAAGCTCGGTGTCACCGCCGTGACGGAGCCGTCGCCGGGAACCAGGATGACGGCGGATTCCTCGCCGGGATCCGCAAAGTCGCCATCGCTGTTGGCGTCGATGAATCCGACGACGCGGGCGGTGGAGCCGGTGGTGTTTTCCACGGCAAGGCTGGTGAGCAGGCCCGCATCCAGGTAGGAATGCATGCCATCAGGCGTGAAGGTGACCGAGGTCAGAGCGCTGAGCAGGCCGAGTTCATCATCATCACCATCGGCGTCGTCGCCGCTGGCGGTGGAGTCTGGAAGGCCGTCGGTTTCCGCATCGACGGCGAGATCCCCGGTTCCCATGTCATTGGCAAAGGAGAGGCCTGCGCGCAGGACATGAGAAGGCCCGCCATCCGCTTCACGCGTCTTGTAATCCGGCGTCGTGCCGCTGCTGAAGCTGCCAGCCGCCGTGCCGGGGTCCTTGTCCGGAAGATCGCCGTAATCAAGCCAGGAGGTGCGCACATGGATGAAGTCATCCTCGACTTCGCCATCGGGGGCGATGCCGCTTGCGCCCAGTCCTGCGGCTGTGGACAGGCGCAGTCGCACGGCGACCGGAGAAGTGGTGGTGGCGGTAGCAGGAACGTTCCAGGCAAGATTGAAGATCACGCCAGCGGAGCCGGTGGGCACGCCGACGCTGGAGGTCTCGTCGGTGTCCAGGAAGTCGCCGTCGGCATTCCAGTCGGCAAAGCCGTAGATCGTGGCCGGGCTGCCGGTGACGTTGTTCGCCCTGACAGGGAAGGTGACCGGTGAACCCGGCACCGCTTGGATAATGGAGGGACGAAGGGCGTTTTCATCGTCAGACGCGCTGGAATCATCCCCGGTGGCCGAGGGGGAAGGCAGGCCGTCGGCTTCACCATCAGGCGCTGATGTGCCGAGGAAGAGCTGCTGATTGATGACATGCCTGGCGCCATTCATGGAGCGGGTGGTCTTGTAGCCGTCCGGCAGGTCGCCAAAGTCGAGGTCGGCGTAATTGTAGGGAGGGAAGGAGAAGTTGAGGGTGACCAGTTCATCGTGCACCTCGCCGTTGCTGGCTGGTCCGTCGGAGCCGATGCCGGAATCCGTCGTCACCCGGAACCGCAGTGCGAAGGTGCGTGAAAAGCTCGTCGCGGGTGCAAAGCCACCGATTCGGAAGGTGAAGGCTGGCGCCACGGCGGTGGTGGAGGCGCTGCTGGGCACGGTGATCACCGGCGCCTGTTCGCCAGGATCGGTGAAGTTACCGTCGGAGTTGGCATCGATGAAGCCGGACACATAGGCGTCCGAGCCTGTGGTGTTCACGACGGGAAGGCTGGTCAGGAAGCCCACTTCAGCCTGGGAGGCCATGCCATCGGGGATGAGCGTGACGGAGGTCAGGACGCTGAGCAGGCCCTCCTCGTCGTCACTCGTGCTGGTGTCGTCACCCGTGCCGGTGGCGTCCGGCTGGCCGTCCGCCTCGGCATCAAGGTCCACGGGCGCGCCTTCTCCGCCGAACAAAAGATTTGGAGTGACTCCATGGGACGGGCCGCCATCGGCCAGGCGTGTGCGGTAGTCGGGCGGTGAGCCTGAGCCTAATGTGCCTGCGCTGCTGCCGGCGGCGCTGTCGGGCAGGTCGCCGTGGTCTTTGACGCTGCCCGACGTGCGGACGGTGATGAAGAAGTCCTCGACTTCGCCGTCCGTGGCCAGGCCGGTTGGGCCGGCTGTGAGGTCGGTGGTCAGGCGCAGGCGCACGGCCACGGGTGCCGATGTGCTGGCGCTGGCCGGGACGTTCCAGGGCAGGCTGAAGAGGGCGTTGGCGGAGCCCGTGGGAACCAGGACGGCGGAGGTTTCAGCGGCATCGGCGAAGTCGCCGTCGGCATTCCAGTCGACAAAACCGAAGATTTTCGCCGGTCTGCCGGTGACGTTGGTCGCTCGGAGCGGGAAGGCGATCGCCAGGCCTGGGACAGGCAGCAGCGAGGCGGCAGCAAGGGCGTTTTCGTCATCCGTGGCATCGGAATCATCGCCGTTTGCCAGGGCTGAAGGAAGTCCGTCGGCCTCGGCATCACCCACCAGGGCGCCCAGGTAGAGGGTCTGGCCCGCCACATGGCGGGCGCCGTTGTCGGAGTGTTTGGTGGCATAGGGGCCGGGCAGGTCGCCATAGTCCATCGCGGGCGTGGTGCCGGGATCGGGGCTGAAGTTCAGGGTGATGATCTCATCATGCACCTCGCCGTCCGTGGCCGGGCCTTCTGCTGAAAGGCTGGCATCCGTGCTGAGGCGCACGCGCACGGCCAGCTTCTTGGTGAAGGCGGCCGGGTTTCCGTAGCTGCCTCCCAGAACCACGGCTCCTGCGAATCGAACGCTGGTCTGCGATCCATCACCGACGACATCCTGGACGAAGCCGACGTTGGCCAGGTTGTCGTAACTGTCCGTGAAATCACCGTCCTCATCCCAGTCAACAAAGGCATGCACCTTGGCCGTTGTGCCGGTGGTGTTGGTCACGGGCATGGAAAAGTGGACCACCACATCGCGAACGGCGATGCTGTCATAGACTCCGTAGTAGGAATAGAAGTCGGTGATGGTCAGTCCGATTTCGTCATCGTCGCCGAGGGTGTCGTCACCGTCGGCATTGGCGGAGGGCTGGCCGTCATTTTCCGCATCCACATCGATGTCAGTACTGGCGGTGTCATTGCGCAGGCTCAGTCCATGCTTGATGACATGGGAGGGGCCGTTGTCGGCGGTCAGCGTGCGGTAGTCGGGTGTGGCGCCACCGCTGAAGCTGCCCGCCGTCGAGCCTGGGGTGCTGTCGGGCAGGTCGCCAAAGTCCAGCCAGGCGTTTTTGACGACGATGAAGAAATCCTCGACTTCACCATCGGGGGCGCGACCTAGCGGACTCAGGGTGCCTGCTGTCGAGAGGCGCAGCCTGACGGCGACGGGGGCGGTCGTGCTGGCGGTGGCGGGCACGTTCCAAGGCAGGCTGAAAACGACGCCTGCAGAGCCGTTGGGCACGAGGGTGACGGCTGCTTCATCCGCATCGGCAAAGTCACCGTCGGCGTTCCAGTCGGCAAAGCCGAAGATCTTCGCCGGACTTCCGGTGGTGTTGGTGGCCTTGACCGGGAAGCTGACCGGCATGCCCGGCACGGCATGGAGGGTCATCGGGCGGATTCCGTTTTCATCATCCGAGGCGTCGGTGTCGTCGCCATTGGCCAGGGTGCTTGGCAGGCCGTCGGGTTCACCATCAGGAACCGTGGAGCCCAGGTAAAGCGCCTGGGTGACTTCATGACGCGCGCCGTTCATGCTGCGGATCGTGGCATAAGGGGCCGGCAGGTCGCCAAAGTCGAGGTCCGTGGTGCTGTAGTTCGGCACCTGGAAATTGAAGGAGACCACGGCGTCCTGAACTTCACCGTCGGTAGCCGGTCCGTCGGGACCTAGGGCGGCATCGGTCGAAAACCGGTAACGCAGGGCAAAGGAGCGCGTGAAGCTCGTCGCCGGGGCAAAGCCGCCGATGCGCACGTTGAAAAGGACCGTGGCGGAGCCGGTGCCGGTGATGCCTGTCAGCGTGGCGGCCTGCTCGCCAGGGTCGTTGAAGTCGCCGTCGCTGTTGGCGTCGATGAATGAAAACAGGTTGGCGCCCGTGCCTGTCGTGTTGGTGATGGGCAGCCCGGTGACGATCTGCAGTTCCAGTTCCGTGGCCATGCCGTCGGGAATCAGGGTCTGGCTGGGGACGGAGGCGGTCAGGCTGGTCTCGTCGTCGTTGCCGTCTGTGTCATCGCCCATGCCGTTGACATCAGGACGTCCGTCGGCTTCGGCGTCGACGTCCGCGTCCGGGCTGCCGGAGGTGTTGGGGAGGAAAATGCCGGGCTTCAGGCCGTGCGATGGACCGCCATCCGCCGCGCGGGTCTTGTAATCCGGAGGTGAGCCTGTGCCAAAGGCTCCGGCCGCGGTTCCTGGGGCGCTGTCAGGCAGGTCGCCAAAGTCTGCAACGGAACCGACGGGATGCACGGTCAGGAAAAAGTCCTCCACCTCGCCGTTGTTGGCCGAGCCCGTGGGACCCAGCGTGGTGTCGGAGGAAAGCCTCAGGCGCAGCGCCACGGGTGCTGAAGTCGTGGCGGTCACAGGAACGGACCAGGGCATGACAAAGACGATGCCGGCCGAGCCCGTGGGCACGATGACGGTGGAGGTTTCCCCGGCGTCGGCGAAGTCACCATCCGCGTTCCAGTCGGCGAAGCCGAATATCTTGGCCGGTCCGCCGGTGCTGTTGGTGGCCTTGACCGGCAGGCCGAGCGACATGCCCGGCACCGGCAGGATGAATGCCGGCGTCACGCTGTCCTCATCATCGGGAGCGCCGGCCAGGTCATCCCCATCTGCCTGGGGGGTGGCCGCGCCGTCCGGCTCAGCATCCGGAGGCTGGCTGCCAAGGTAGAGCGCCTGGGTCACCCCATGGCGTGCGCCGTCGGAGCTGAGCTTGGTCGGATAGGGGGAGTCCGGCAGGTCACCAAAGTCCAGGGTATTGGCGGCGAGCGGGCAGGCCGCCATCAGTAGCCAGCATGAAAACAACGGGCGAAGTTTGTCGGATGACATGGCCTGAGGACGGGATTGACTGAATCCCAACACACAAGCCCTGCGGACTCAAGCCATCTCTTGCGCTTTGTTGAACACTTTTGGCTAGGCCGGTCCGGTGCGCGGCGGGTGCTCAGGTCGTCTTCGGCTGGGGCACGAGGTGCTCGGCCTCCTTGGCGGCCTCCAGACGGCGGGCCTGGGTGGCGGCGGCGTTTTCCTGCTCGATCTCGCGGCACCAGCCCTTGATCTCAAGCTCGTTGAAGATCTTGCCGATCACGCGGCGCAGCAGGCCCTTGAGGCTGGGCAGCTCGATGTCGGCAAGTGATCGAATGGCGGCCTCCTTGTAGCTCTCGAGCAGGACGCTGGCCTTTTCATAGGCGCCGGTCTGCTCCGCCCAGCCGCGGATGGTGGGCTTGTCGGGCAGGTTGGCGACGGGCTGGCCGTTCCAGAGGGCTTCCATGACCTCTTTGACCTCATCCTTGCCGCGTTCGCGAAGCAGGGCGAGGATGATGCTGGGGCGGATGCTGACCTGGTTGTCGGCGGCGGAGTCGTCGCCGAGATCGTCGAGGTCATCGCGGATCTGGTAGGCGATACCAAGGTTTTCGGAATAGGTGTGGAGGACGTCGGCGGTTTCATCGAGCTGGCCGGCGAGGGCGGAGCCGATCTTGAGGGCGACTTCAAAAGCCGGGGCGGTCTTGCTGCGGAAGATTTCGAGCACCTGGGTGCCGTTGAGGGAGACGGGGTTGTTGCTCCAGAGCAGCTCGGCGCCCTGGCCGCGGCAGAGCTCGCGCTGGCCTTCGGCGGCCACTTTCAGACAGGCGCTGCGCAGGTGGCCGGCGCACTTCATCTCGGCCAGCAGGCGGTAGCCTTCACCGATGAGGAGATCGCCGACATTGAGGGCGACCCCGACGCCGTGCTCGGAATGCAGGGTGGGCTCGCCGTAGCGTTCGGCGTCGTTGTCCTCGATGTCATCATGGATGAGGGAGGCCTTGTGGAAGGCTTCGACGGAGATGGCGGCGAGCTTGAGGTCATCGGAGATCGGGCCTTCGGGATCTTCGCGGAGGGCCTGATAGGCGGCGATGGTCAGGAAGGGGCGCCAGCGTTTGCCGGCGCGGGCCAGCCACTCGCGGGCGATTTCCTCGGTCTTGCAGGAGGGCTGGCCAAGCAGGGCGTCGAGGGCTTCGGGCGTGAACCAGGTCTTCACTTCATCGTGAAGGGCGTTGAGGTTCAGGCGGCGGGTCTTGTCGTCGCTGGTGAGGTGGATGTAGTCCCAGACCCAGTCGACATCGACGGTGGTGTCGATGCAGTCGTCCTGAAGCAGGGGGACGGCAACGGCGGGGATTGCGGCGGCTTCGACGTAGGGGAAGGTGCGTTCGAGGACGGAGAGGCAGGAGATGCCGACGATGGCCTCGATCTTGCCCGTCTGGATGAGGGACATGACGATGGCGCTGCCTTCGGCGACGAGGACGGCGTAGCCGAGCTTTTCGGCCTCGTTCTGGAAGTCCTGGATGGAGCAGAGGCCGCACTGCTTGCAGAGCAGTCCGAATTCATCAAAGGGGGCGGGGCACTTGCTCTCGACGCGCAGGCACTTCGGCATCAGCAGCAGGCGTTTTTCAAAGGGCACGGTGGCGAGGGATTCGCGCCAGGTTTCATTCGCCAGCAGGACGCCGGTGTAGTCGCGGTAGGCCTGTTCGATGCCGTAAAGGGCCATGATTTTGTCCGTGTGAACCTGGAGTTCGTCCAGGGGCACGGGAGGTACGAGGCGGTTTTGCTCCTGATAATCGCGGACGGATTTCAGCACATGATCACGGTCCTGCTTGGTCTGCGGGATGTTTTTTTTCGGCGGACGGACACGGCGGGTCAGGCCGGGAATGACCGGGGGCAAGGAGGCGGAACGGACGGCAACCGTGGACATGGGGGGATGGGATGTCGGGAAAGGAGGTCGGTGACCAGGGGATGGGGGAAGCGGGGACGGGAGAACGCCGGGGGGTGTAACCGTGACAGTGAAGCCTGGTCTTGCAAGGATTGCGCTCAGGTGCGTGGAAATTGCGCAGTTCTGATTACGAGGCGCTGCGGGCCAGCTGGCGCGCTTTTTCCCGGATCGGGCGGAGTTTTTGCCAGACCCGTAGGCTCAGGAAGGCGTGCAGGACCGGCCATAGAGTGGCAAAAGACACCGCCTGGATGATGAACGAAGGACGGTCGCCAGCGGAGAGGCTGGGGGCAATGACGGTTGCCGCCGGGGGAAACACGGCCAGATACCAGGCGGGGCCGCCTGAGGCCTTGGCAACCATGATGCCGAGGCCGGAGAAGACGCCGGCGAAGAGGTAGAGCACGGCCAGAGCTCCCAGGAAAACGGGCAGCAGGTCCGTCGAATGACGTGTGGGCAGCACCTGGATGAGGAAGCTGATCATGCACACAGTGCTGAACCCGAGGAAGAGGTACGGCAGACTATCAGTGCCAGTGTCCAGGGCAAGGATCACGCCCAGGAAGAGGCTGCATAGACAAGCGAGCCAGAACCCGGAGACCCAGCCGGGCGACAAGAACCAGGCGAGGACACGGCCCGTCACGCCACGTCTGTAAAAGGCAGCGTAGGCGGAAGGCACGGTGTTGGATGACTCCGTGAGGGCGTCCAGGGTCATGAAGGCCAGGACGGGGGAGGCGGCGGTGAAGAACAGGGGATTGGACGTCGTCAGGTAGAGCAGGCCCAGGCCCAGCAGGGCCATCCCATGGACGCTGCGTTTCAGCCAGGCCAGGGGCTGCCCTGGCGGCGAGATGCGTGAGGAGGCGAGGCTCAGGAAGGCAAAGACGGCCCAGGCAGCCAGGCAGACCACGCCCAGGATGATCAGGACTTGGACGAGCGGTGTGCCAGAGGCTGAAAACAGCGTGCCGCTCCTGCCGGTGGCCGTCATGATGAAGTAGGACAGCAGGCCAAAGCTGCCAAAAAAGAGGGGAACAAACAGGATGACCATACGCAGCCAGGCCCGACGAAGGGTGGAAAGGGACAGTATGGCGGCGGTGATGACGCTGCCTGCCAGCCATTTCGCGGCAAGCATGAGGAGTTCGGGGGCGAGTTCCAGGCCGCCAAAAACGTAACGGGCGACAATGTAAGGCGCCAGGCTGAGGGTGATGAGCAGAGACTGCAGCACCACGCTGGCCCATTTTCCAAAGACGATGCGTCCCGGGGAGATGCGGGTGAGCATGAGCATGTCCAGGGTCCCATGCTTGATCTCCTCGGCGAGCGCATTGGAAACGCGGAAGGGCAGGACGAGGCAGAGGACAAGCGTGGCAATGCCGTCATACAACCAGCGGGTGTCGTCCGCCGATCCATCGGCCACCGCCGTCATCAGGGTGACCAGGATGAGCAGCACATGCAGCAGCAGCAAGGTGCTGGAGAAGGCCCGGGTGCGCAGTCCCTGACGAAGCTCCTTGACGACCATGGGCGACAGCTGGTCGGGAAAGTCGGTGAGTGGACGAAGGGCCGTGGCCATGAATCCGCCTACTTGCGACAGCCCGGTGCTTTCTGACAATGGCAAAGTCTGGAGGACATGAAAATGAATGCGGCGGCCTGTGGAGAAGGAGGGTTGACTGCGCGGGAAACTCCTTTTTATGCTCAACACGATGAAGGACCCCGGCTTTCAGCCCGCAGATCCCAGGCCGATGGAAGCCCCCCGGGAACGTCGTCCGCGCCATTTTCCACGCTCAGGGCGTCTGCTGCTGGTCGCGGTGCTGCTTTTCATGGCATTTGTTGGTTTTACGGGTTTTTTCGCTGGCGTGGTGATGCTGGGCGTGACCCAGGAACGCGCCTGGGGCTGGCCTGCCCTGGGCTGCCTGGCGGGCTTTGCCCTGGCGAGGGCGTTGGTTTTTGTGCTCGCTGATGCGCTGACCTGCCCGCTTTGCCATGGCACCGTCATGAAGGAAAGGCGCTGCCGCAAGCATGATGACGCCTTTCGCCTATGGCCGCTGTCCTACCGGGCGTCAGCAGTGCTCAGCGTGCTTGGTCGGGGGATGTTTCGCTGCATGTATTGCGGTACTCTCTGGCGGTTAGGGAGAAAAAGGCGCGAATGAAGACCGGGGCGTAAAGCTTTCGTGGACTTGCGGGCCCGGTGTTCGTATGATTCTCGGTCCCGCCTCCCTACGATGGATCTCCAGCAGTTTCTTTACCTTGCCGCCACGGTGGTGTTTGCGCTCGCCTGCCGGACCTTCACCAACCGCTATGTGAGGAAGCTGGGATGGCTGGCGCTTCTGGCCGCCTCCTACATGCTGGGTTTTTTTCTCACCGGCAGTCATGCCGCCGGAGCCTGTGGCATCGCCCTCTGGTTCATGCTGCCCTGGGTTGAGATTGTGGGCCATGTGCGTCATCTGCGTTTTCCGTTGAAAAGCGAGGTGAAGGGCCGGTTTCCGCCGTCAGCGGACCTGTTTCCGGAATTGGATGATCTCACCCAGGAGATCGAGGCCCACGGCTTTGAGCGGGTGGAGGACACGGGCTGGAAATGGAGCGACACCGATCATTTCATGCGGCTGTTCTACCACCCTGGCCGCCACGCCCAGGCGATGATCGGGCTCGCCCAGCAGGACGGCTTTTCCTTTTCCTACGTCAGCGTGACGTCACGGACCAAGAGCGGCCTGGCCTTTACGACGACCAACTATCCCTTTCCTCCCACCATGAAGGTTCCGCCAAGGCAGAGGCTGAATCGCTTCGTGCATGCGGTTTCCATGGAGGACCTGCTGGCCTCCCACGGGCATTTTCTCGACAGCCAGGGACTGTCGGATGAAGATTTTGCCGTTGTCGACATCGAGCAGCTGCCAGGCTACATCGAGCGTGACATGTCCGCGCAGATAGACCACAACATCACGATGGGGGTCATCGAACTGGTGGAGGAAGGTCAGTTCCGCTACTCCTGGAGGGGATGTTTTTACCTCTGGTTCCAGATGGTGAAGGACATGGTCGTCATCTGAAAGGCTGCCTGCATCGTGGTTCGCCTAAACCTGGACGAGTTTGGGCTTCGAAGCGGTCAGCTCCGATCAAGTCGAGGCCCCATTGCGTATTGACATGGTCGTTAAATACCCAAGATCAGCTCCCTGACATGTTGGATTTGTGAGAAGTTCATTGGCCATGGGGCAGAGTTCCCCACGAGGGAAAAGGCGCCATTTTGGCAAGATGAATTGTGAACAACTCAATAATTTTCAGAAAAGAAGCTTGGCATTGACCCATCTGGTGCTTTACTTTATGGATACGGTGGAAGGTCTCCCGGACCAACCTCCATCCACATCAACAAACTAAATCGACCAACCTACCAACCATGAAAAGTATGACCTCCGTCATCACGAAGTCGGCTCTCGTCCTTGCTGCTTGCGCCAGCATGAACGCGTTCGCCGGCACCTCGAGCGGCAAGGCTCCGGCTCCCGCCCCGGAACCTGAGTCTGGCGCTCTCTTCGACACCCTCGGCGCCACTCTCGAAGTGGGCTACGACACCCGCTACTACTGGCGTGGTCTGTACCGTGCAGACAACACTGTCTGGTCGGGCCTGAGCCTGAGCGTTCCCCTTACTGAGCAGCTTTCCCTTGGCTTCGGTGCCGTTTACACCGACTCCGTGGACGGCAGCCAGATCGGCTCCCAGAGCTTCGACTACTCCGAACTGGATCTGAGCACCGGCCTCACCTATGATGCTGGCTTTGCCAAGATCGGTCTGGTGTACAACCGCTACACCTACTTTGACACCTTCACCGGTCTCTCCGACGGCGTCAGCCGCCTGGAAGGCACTGAAGGTGGCATCACGGGTGCCAATGAAGTCGGTCTGACCCTCGCCACCTCCGTGGGTCCGGTCAATTTCACCGCTGGCTACTGGTACAACTTCACCATCGGCGGCTCCTACGCCCAGGTTGGTGCTGAACTGCCGATCGAAATCACTTCCTGGCTTAGCATCGTTCCTGCGGTGCAGCTCGGCTACGGTTTCGACTACTTCACCGCTCCTCAGTTCGGTGCCCGCTCCGGTGGTCTGACCCACGTCATTCCTTCGATCTCCGCTCCGATCAAGCTGACGAAGACCGCCACGCTGACCCCCTACATCGCCTACAACATCTCCCTCGACAGCCGTCACAACGCTGCCGGCCTTGGCACCTCGGCCCCGACTTCCGTCAACGCCAACGCCCAGGACAACGAGATCTTCGGCGGCGTGAAGCTGAGCGTGAACTTCTAATTCAGCACAGCTGATCCAGTCGATCTTCGACATTCCGCACCCGGCCGGGTTTCCTGGCCGGGTGTTTTGTTTGGTCACGGCTGCTTGCCCTGTCTGAAAGGCAGCCAGCAGCATCTGCCCTGACATAAAGGTCAGGAGCAGGGGCAGGATCTGCAAAGCGGCTTTCATGAAGACAGGAACCATCATTCGCAAAGCAGCTAGCGTGCCAACTTTTTTGGGTCAAAAATGAATTCTGCAAGCCAGGGCTGTGTGGTCACGGTCTTGACCTCCTGAAGGACTTCTTCGTTCTGCGGGAGGAGGCTCCGCATTCACGGCATCACGTCATGCCAGCGGAGATGGATTCGGTGAGTTATCCAGGGCTGCTTTCGAACAGTGCCCTACACCCAGGGCGGACACCATTTTGGACATGGCATCACAGGGGCTGTCACCGCGTGTCCGGCACTCCATGGAAGAAGGCATGCGATCAACCGGCCGCCAACTTGGCACGATCCCTGCTTTACATGCTTGTGACTTCGCCTTCTCCCGGACAGGTGACGTCGCAGAAAACAACAAACTAAATCGACCAACAATACACATGAAAAGCATGACCTCCGTCATCACGAAGTCGGCTCTCGTTCTTGCGGCTTGCGCCAGCATGAACGCGTTCGCCGGCACCTCGAGCGGCAAGGCTCCGGCTCCCGCCCCGGAACCTGAGCCTGGCGCTCTCTTCGACACCCTTGGTGCCACTCTCGAAGTGGGCTACGACACCCGTTACTACTTCCGTGGTCTCTGGTTCGCAGACAACACCACCTGGGCTGGCCTGAATCTGAGCGTTCCTCTTACGGAGCAGCTCTCCCTCGGCCTTGGCGCGCTCTACACCTCCACCGTTGACACCCCCACGGCTGACAACGATTCCCTGGAGTATTCCGAGCTCGACCTCGCCGCCTCCCTGACCTATGACGCCGGCTTCGCCAAGTTCGGCCTTGTTTACACCCGCTACTTCTTCTTCGACGGCTTCTCCGGCTCGGTCGATGGCGAAGCTGTTGGCGCTGGCGAACTCGGCGTGCGTGGCGTTGACGAAGTGGGCCTTACCGTGGCCTCCACCGTTGGCCCCGTGAACCTCTATGGCGGTTTCTACTACGACTTCACCATCGGTGCATCCTATGCTGAAGTCGGCGCTGACCTGCCGATCGAAGTCACCTCCTGGCTGAGCATCGTGCCCGCTGTCAAGCTGGGCTACGGCTTCACCAACTACTACACCATCCCTGGTACCCACCAGAGCGGCCTGACCCACGTCATCCCCACGATCTCCGCCCCGATCAAGCTGACGAAGACGGCCACCCTGACCCCCTACGTCGCCTACAACATCTCGCTCACCACCCGTCATGCTAACAACACGCAGGACAGCGAAATCTTCGGTGGCGTGAAGCTTGGCGTGACCTTCTAATTCGTCGGGATCAACCCTCTGATCCCTTCTTTCAGCTCCCGGCCGGCATCCCCGGTCGGGAGCTTTTTAATTTTTCTCGCTTAACGATTCGTGGCTTCTATCGTTTCGGCTCCCTTCACGATCCGTTCTCCCCATGTCGCAGCCTCTCAACTGGAACTCCTCATCCCTCACCCACGGCTGGCAGCGTGGCGTCAAAGCCTTCTACTGGGGGCTCGGCTTCACAGAGGCGGACTTTGACAAGCCTCAGATCGGCATTGCCACGCCGCTTCTGGATGGAAACCTCTGCAACCTGCGCGCCCATGAACTGGCCAAGGCGATCGAGAAAAGCTGCGGCGAATCCGGCCTGATCGCCTTCCCCTTCGGCGTCAGCCCGGTGAGTGACAACATCACCCAGGGGCATGAGGGCGGGGCCTCCTCCCTGGTCTCCCGCAACCTCATGGCCAATGGTGCCGAGATGGTCTGCAGCGCGCATCGCTACGACGGCATGATCGGCCTGCATCATTGCGACAAGAACGGCCCTGCGTTTGCCATGGCCCTGGCGCGCATGAACTGCCCCGGACTAATCGTCAATGGCGGAAGCATCCTGCCGGGCTGTCACCAGGGCAGGGCGCTGACCATCCTCGATGCCTACGATTCGCAGGCCCAGGCCAACAGCGGCAAGATCACGGTTGAGGAGTCCGAAACGGTCATCCGCCATGCCTGCCCGGGAGCTGGCGGCTGTGGCATCGCGGCCTCCTTCAACACCTGGGGGGTCGCCCTGGAAGCCATGGGGTTGAGCCTGCCGGACACCTCCAGCATTCCGGCCGTGGATGCGGGCAAGCTGACGGACTGTCAGCGCGTCGGGGCGGCGATGCGGAGGCTGCTGGAGCTGAACCTGAGGCCACGCGACATCCTGACCCAGAAGGCATTGACGAATGCCATGGCGGCGATCGCGGCGATCGGCGGCTCCACCAACGGAGTCCTGCACATCCTCGCCCTCGCCCATGAGGCCGGGGTGGAGTTCACCTTGAAGGACGTTCAGGCGATCTGCCGACGCACGCCGGTTTACTGCAATTTTGCTCCCCGGGGCAAGGGAACCATGGCGGATCTTCACCGCATCGGCGGAACGGCGATGCTGATGAGGCATCTGCTCAAGGCCGGTGTGCTGGACGGCTCCTGCATGACGGTCACGGGACAGACGCTGGCGGAAAACGTGGCGCACTGTCCGGATGTCCCCCTGGACCAGGATCTTGTGGCACCGCTGGGGCAGCCCTTCAAGGCCTACGCCGATTTGCAGATCTGCTTCGGCAACCTGGCGCCGCATGGCATGGTGTTTAAAGTGTCGTCGCGGGCGGATCCGAAGTTCAAGGGGCGCGCCCTTTGTTTCACGAGCGTCAAGGACGTCTCCGATGCGGCGGCGGCGGGACGCATCCAGCCCGGTCATGTGGTGGTGCTGCGTGGCGTGGGGCCGGTGGCGGCGGGCATGCCGGAACTGCTGGTGGCCAGCGCGGCCCTGGCGGTGCCGGAGCTGGATGGCAAGGTGGCGTTTCTGTCGGATGGCCGCGTCTCCGGCGTCTCCCATGGGGTCATGGGCATCCACGCCTCGCCCGAGGCGGCGGTGGGCGGACCGATCGCCGCTGTGCAGGATGGTGACGAGATCGAGTTCGACCTGTCGGCCGGCACGATCCAGGTGCATGCGGACCTTGAGGCACGTCAGGTGGAATGGCCGAAGCCTTCGTATCAGAGGGGTTATCTGGCGGATTTTGCGGCCACGGCGCGTCAGGCGCATGACGGCTGTGTGTCGGCCTGGGTTCTGGACCATTGAAGCGTCTTGGAATGTTGGAGCCTGTTCCAGAGTCCGAAGCGGACATCGGCGCCTACCCGCGTGAAGTCGTGGAGCAGGTCTGGCAGCTTGCGCAGGCGGTGCCCGGGAACGATCCGGCTGTGTGGCGCAAGGACGAGTTCGGCGCCTGGCTGCATCGTCAGGAATACCGCAACCGACACAGCGAATATGGCTGGGAGATTGCCGACGGCGGCTACCGCATGCGCAAGCTGGGCATGGCGTCTCTGCGCCCGATGCAGTGGCAGAATCATGTGGATTTCCTGGTCGCCGTGCGCAATCAGGCCGTCGTGACCGCCGACGGCCTGCGCAATGCCCGGCGGCTGATCTGATGCGTCCATGACCTGGCTGGAGATCCTGAGCTTGAGCGGCGCCGGTTGTGCGGCTGGAGTTGTCAATGCCATCGCCGGTGGAGGCACTCTCCTGACGTTTCCGGTGCTGCTGATGCTGGGCACGCCGCCGGTGCTGGCGAATGCGACTAGCACTGTGGGCCTGGTCGTGGGCACGGCGGGCAGCATCGTCAGCTTCCGCAGGCATTTAAAGGCGGTTCAAAGGCAGATCTGGCGCTTTGTCCCCGTTTGTCTGGCGGGCGCGGCGTTTGGGAGCTGGCTTTTGACAAAGACCAACGACGATCAGTTCTCGAACCTGGTGCCTTTCCTGGTGCTGTTCGCCACCCTGCTATTTTTTGCCCAGGGCTTCATGAGGCGTTCCGGGCAGAGGCCTGGCTCCGCCTGGTTTCCACTGCTTCTCCAGCTGCCCGTGGCAGTTTACGGGGCTTTTTTCGGAGCGGGCATCGGCATCCTGATGCTGGCCTCCTTCGGCTTCATGGGCATGACCCACATCCATGAGATGAACGCGCTGAAGAACCTGCTTGGTTCCCTGATCAACGTGGTGGCCGCCGTCTGGTTCATCGCGGCGGGCCTGGTGGACTGGAATCAGGCGGCCGTGCTGATGGCGGGCGCGCTCATCGGTTATTTCCTGGGTGCGCATTATTCCCAGCGCATCGAGCCACGGCGGGTGCGCCATCTGATCACCCTCACCGGCTTGCTGATCTCCGCTGTCATGTTCTGGCGCCAGTTTGGCTGATGGGGAGGCGAACCTGAGCCTGCTCCAGGGTTCGACGGTCAGGCTCTTGGCATGGACTGCGGCACCCCTGCTGTCACTTTCCTGAGCCAGCTCTGCTGGCGTGAACGATCCTGGAGTTTCAATGGCACAGCAGATCTGCAAGCTGGTAATTTGGAAGCTGGGGGGAGCGTAGTCTTGTGCCATCGCAGAAGGGTTGCCGCAGTCCAAGGGGGGCTGCCTGCGCAGCGGTGTTTGGCCGTTCTGATGATGAGGGCTGCAGATCGTGTGAAATGAGAGGCGGTCGAACGGCTTTGTACCCTCCTTGCCGACATGTCACGCATCACCGCCATCGAGACCGCCATTCCTTCCGGCATCATGCCGAACCTCCTGCTTGTCCGCATTCATACGGAGGACGGTTTCATCGGCTGCGGGGAGACGTACTACACGCCTCATGCCATCGCGGCGCTGATCCATGACTGGATGGCGGAGCGGCTGCTGGGGGCGGATGCGCTGGCCATCGAATCGCACTGGCGCTTTCTCTATGAGCGCTGCACGCCCTTTGGGCATCCGGGGGCGGAAATGCGGGCCCTGTCGGCCGTGGACCTGGCGCTTTGGGATATTCTCGGCCAGGCCTGCAATCAGCCCGTCTACCGTCTGCTCGGCGGGCCGGTGCGTGAGTCGGTGCCGGTTTACAACACCAGCGGCGGACCGGGCTACGGCGCCAGGGTGGGCATGACCGAGCAGGCCCGTCACCCAGGTTGGCCGGGCTATGGGGACATCGGTCAAAAGGGTCCGCTGCAGGACAACTGGGCCTCGCATTTTGCGGCAGGAGACCTGGCCGAGGAGCTGCTGGCGGAGGGCATCACGGCGATGAAGCTGTGGCCCTTTGATCGTGCGGCGCATCGGAACGGCGGTCTGCACATCTCCTGGGCGGATGTGGAGGAGGCGATGAAGCCGCTGCGTGAGATTCGTGAGCGTGTGGGCATGAAGATGGACATTGCCATCGAGGGGCATGCCTTCTTCCAGCTGCCTGCGGCCCTGAGGATCGCGGAGGCGCTGAGGGAGATCCGCCCGCTCTGGCTGGAGGATGTCCTGCGCGTGGATCATGTCGGGACACTCGCGGATTTCCGTCGCCGGTCCGGGCTGCCGATCGCGGCCAGCGAGATGCTGCTGGGTCGCAAGGAGTATCTGGCCGTGCTTCAGGCGCAGGCCTGCGACTACTGCATGGTCGACCCCACCTGGAACGGCGGCATCAGCGAGACGCGCCGGGTGATCGATCTGGCGCAGTCATTTAATGTGCCGTCGACCATTCACGACTGTACCGGGCCACTGACGCTGTTCAGCGGGCTGCATCTGGCGGCCGCCTCCGCCAACGTCGTTTTCCAGGAGACCGTGCGCGCGCACATCCGGTCGTTTTACGACAAGCTTGTGGACACACTGCCGGTAATCTCGCAGGGCCGTGCGGTCCTGCCCCAGGGGTCAGGGCTTGGCACGCGCCTGAAGGACGAGCTGTTCCTGAAGGGCGTGAACGAGCATCGCAAGTCCGTGTGGAAACTTTAAAAAGCCGCTGGCTGGCTTGACTCTGCCGAGGCCGCGCGGGTAGGCTGAAGCCCTCATGAAAAAGCTGCTGCTGCTTGCCGCCATCCTTCCCCAGGCCCTGCTTGCCGACTGGGTCATCGTTCAGAAGACCTTCCTGGACAGCAAGGACAAGGCGGAGTCGCTCATCATCAAGGTGAAGGGCGAGAAGGCGCGCCTGGACATGGGCAGCAAGATGAGCCTGCTGCATGATGGCACGACCGGGGAGATGAAGATGTTCATGCATGAGCAGAAGATGATGATGAACATGAACGGGGACACCCTGAAGACGGCCATGGCGCTGGCCGGGCAGTTCCTGGGCAAGCAGGGGGAGTCGTCGAAGCCCGAGGCCACGGGCACCAAGGAGAAGGTCGGGGAGTACGAGGCCGAGATCTATCAATGGAAGGGCCCGCTGGGCGCCGGCAAGTTCTGGGTGGCCGCGGGCTTTCCGAACTTCAAGGAGCTGAACGCCATCCAGGACAAGATGACAAAGGCGATGGGCAGCCCCACGGCCTCGCTGGCGCCCCAGGCGGCCGATTTTCCCGGCATGGTGGTGAAGTCGGAAATGGAGGTGCTGGGCAAGAAGACGGTGACCGAACTGGTCTCCGCCAAGGAGGAGCCTGTCAGCGACGACACCTTTGCCGCACCTGCGGGTTATCAGGAGATGAAGATCCCGGGCCTTCCCGGCCGCTGATCTGCCTGCCGTGTCGGGTCAGTTGTCCGGATACTTCACCCGCATCAGGTAAAGGCCGCAGGCGGGGGCGGTCTGGTTGCTCTGCAGGCCATCGGGGTTGTCGAGCACATCCTCAAACCAGGCCTGGCTGGCCCGGCCGCGCGCCACTTGAACCAGGGTGCCGGTGATCATGCGGACCATCTTGTAAAGGAAGCCGTCGCCCTCGAATTCGAGCTCCAGCACCTCACCTTTTTCACGGACTTCCGCATGCTGGATGGTGCGAGTGGTTTTTTCGGGCGTGGCCCGGCGCTGGGTTTCCGGCATGTCACCGCGGTTGGCGGAGAGGCGGACGAAGTTGTGCGTGCCGACGAGCCTCCGCGTGCAGGCTTCGAGGATCTCCGTGTCCAGGTGACCGTGGATGTGCCAGGCGCGATCGGCTTCAAAGGGGGAAAGCATCCGCGAACGCCAGATGCGGTAAAGGTAGGCCTTGCCGATGGCATCGAACCTGGAGTGAAAGCCCGGCGCTGCCGCCTGCACGTCGGTGATGCGAATGGTGAGCGGCAGGCAGGCGTTGATGGCGCTCTGCCAGGCTTCGCCGTTCATGCGAACCGACTCGGGCACGTCGCAATGGGCGACCTGGCCGAAGGCATGGACACCGGCGTCGGTGCGGCCGCTGCCCTGGATGCTGGTACGGATGTCGGTGGCCTTGCGAATGGCGGCGTTGATTTCATCCTGGATGCCGCCACCGCCGCCCTGGCTCTGCCAGCCCCGCCATGGGGTGCCGCAGTAGGCCACGGTGAGGCGCAGGCGTTTGAAGCCCGGAGCGGCTCCGCGTTGCAGCCCGAGCCTACTTTCGACGTCGCTTTGGCTCATGGCTCCATTCGAAGTCGTAGACGCTGTCGGGAAGCAGGTAGCCTTCCGGACCGCGCTGGTTGTTCAGGTAGTCCTGCAGGATGACCACGGCGGCGAGCTGGTCGACGACCTGGTTGCGCTCGCGTTTGCCGGTGACTCCAGCACGGGAGAGGGCTGCTTCGGCCTCGACGGAGGAAAGCCGCTCATCGACGAATTCCACGGGCACAGAATGCTGGAGCTCCCTGCCCAGTTCGGTGGCAAATTTTTCCACGCGTTCAGCCGCCTCCCCCCGCTGTCCGTTCATGTGGAAGGGCATGCCGATGATGATCTTCGAGACCTGCTTCTGCCGGATGATGCGGGCAATCTCACGCGCCGGTTCCTGCTGGGCGTCGAGGGTTTGCAAAGGGCTGGCCACCAGTTCCATCTCGTCGCTCAGGGCAAGCCCGATGCGGACGGTTCCGTGGTCGATCGCGAGGATGCGGGGCATCGTCAGAGGCTTAGTTTTCTCCAGGCTCGCGCATCATTTTCAGCAGCTTCGCGCGATCCACCGGGGCCGGGGAGGGGGAGGGTTTGCTGGCAGGCTTGGGCGGGGTGGACTGGGTCTTCGGAGAGGTCTTCGGTGCAGGCTTGGTCTTTGCCGGAGCGGGTTTGGTGATCGGTGCGGCCGCCTGGGGTTTTGGGGCCGGTGCAGGTTGCTGCTGGGCGGCCGGCGGTTTGGGAGACGGGGCAGGTTTGGCTGCGACCGGTTTGGGCCTGGTGGGCTTGTTCTGAACAGGGGCTGGAGTGGGTGCGGGTTTGGGTTGTGGGGCCGAAGGCCTGGGCGCTGCGGATGCCGCCAGACGCTCGGAACTGGGGCCCTCCGTGCTTAGGGCCACGCCGTCGATGGTGATGGTGCTGTGATCCGAGTCACCGAGGTAGAAGCGGTCCTGCTTTTTGACGACGGATCTGCCGCGGACCTGGGCATGGTCGGCAGTGAGAAGGATGGTGGGAGCTTTGGCGATGATCCGGGGCGTGCTGTTTTTCACCAGCAAGGCACCGCCGGCGGCGAGGTGGTAGGGGCGGCCCCTCTTGTCCTGGCTGCTGTGAATGGTGCGGCCGTGCAGCGTGGCGGTGCCCAGGCTGCGCGAGGCTGGAAACACGCGGCGGATCTGGGCGGCGGACATGTTGAATTCATCGGGATCCGTCATGGTGCGCATGGCGCAGGATGACAGGCTCAGGAGAAGCAGGCAGAGGGCGGTTGGGCGGAGTACGGTCATTGATCGGGCCATAACAACGCAGAAAGTCCGGGGTGGCAATCATGGAAGCCGAGGAATGAGCGCCCTGGATGGAATGCCCCATTTCGCGGCTTGTCAGCCCCCGGTCGCTGATGCGAGCATAGCCGCATGATTCTGCGTCAAACGTCCCTGGCCGCCTGCCTCTTGGTCTTCAGCCTCGCGGCTGCCGCAGAACCGGCGGCCGACAGGCTGTACTTTTTTGATGAGACAACCCAGCGGCACCTTGCCCTGGAGAAGGCGGACTTTGGCAACACGCGGGTGACGGTGCGGTTTGCCATGGATCCCGGATCCTCGGGAACCTGGACGGGAGGCGGCGTGCGCAAGGACAAGGTGCTCAGCTTCGCCCGCAACGTCAACGAAGGCGAGGACCGGGGAACCTTCTTCATCGCGGAAATCAGCGAATCGAAGGTGGTGGTTGGCTTCAAGGAGGGGCAGAAGGATCCTCAGGACGCCGGCATCAACGGAACCTACAAGCGTGCCAGCGAGACCCGGCTGCTGCAGCTGCTGAAGAAGGAGTTTCAGGCCGCGAACGAACGCCTGACGACGGCCCTGAAAAACGCCTCCAAAGCATGGGCTTCTTCCGACCGTGCGGCGCTGGGCCTGTGGAAGGACCAGTGGCCGGCAATGAGGCAGCGCTGGGTGGATGCGAACCTGAAGAGCGCTGCGGCCAGAGCGGCAGATCCGCGGGCACCGCAGCAGAAGCCTGCCGAACCCACTGCGGAACAATGGCTGAAGACGGCCCAGGCCACGGCGAGGGGCTACGGCTTCATCGAGGCCATGCCGGATCCAAGGACGGGCACGGGCTGGGATGGCGAGTATGATGACTTTGGCGGCGGTCACGCCAGCCTGCGCCTCAGCAAGGATGGCAAGCTGCGAGTCAGCCTGGTCTCCGGACGCGAGGAGGGGCAGGAAGCCTCGACGCTCGACACCACCGTGCCTCCGGAACAGGTGCGGACAGACAAGGGGGGAGTGATGACAGCCGAGTTCACCTTCCAGGACGCGGAGGCGGTGGTGAAGAACAAGCCCGCCAGGTTCAAGCTCACGAAGCTGGGCCGCTACCTGCGCATCGAGGCGGAGGACACGCGCCCGTATGCAGGCAAGGGCTGGTTTGACGGCATTTATCGAGGCGCGCCGGTACCCCAGGAGTAAGGGGGCGGGCTGATTTCCGTCTTGGCAAGGGCGACGCGACCCGGCTATGCAGGGGCATGTTGCGCAGACTTGTTGTTTTGACATGCTTCTTGTTTGGCCTTTCGTTGTCCGCGGCGGAACGGCCGAACATCATCCTGATCCTGGCCGATGACCTGGGCTATGGAGACCTGGGCTGCCAGGGCAGCCGGACGATCCGCACGCCGAACCTGGACAGCCTGGCGGCGGAGGGGACACGGTTCACCTCCTTCTATGTTGCGCAGGCCGTCTGCAGTGCCTCGCGCGCCGCCTTGATGACCGGCTGCTATCCAAACCGGGTTTCCATGCAGGGCGCGCTGAACCACACGAGCCGGGAGGGCATACATCCTGATGAGCACCTGCTGCCGGAGATGCTGAAGGAGCAGGGCTATGCCTGTGGAGCCTTCGGCAAATGGCACCTCGGCACGACGCCGTTGTTTTCGCCGCTGAAGAACGGGTTCGACGAATTCTGGGGCATCCCGTATTCCAACGACAACAGCAAGTATCACCCCAGCCTTGCCGCCGAGATGCCGCCTCTGCCCCTCTACGAGGATGGCAAGGTGGTGGAGACCGACCCGGACCAGTCACAGTTCACGCGCCGCATCACGGAGAAGGCGGTGAGCTTCATCCGTCGTCATGAGGCGAAGCCGTTCTTCCTGTATGTGCCGCATGTGATGCCGCATGTGCCCATCTTTGCCTCGGAACGCTTCAAGGGCAGGTCGCCGCACGGTCTGTATGCCGATGTCGTCGAGGAGCTGGACTGGAGCGTGGGCATGATCCTGGCGGCGGTGAAGCAGGCGGGGATCGACGACAGGACGCTGGTGCTGTTCTTCTCCGACAACGGCCCCTTTCTCAGCTACGGCAACCATGCCGGCAGCGCCGCGCCATTGCGGGAGGGCAAGCTGACCAGCTTCGAGGGCGGCGTGCGCGTGCCGTTCATCGCCCGCTGGCCGGGCCGGGTGCCTGCCGGACGTGTCTGTGACGAGCCGCTGACCGAGATGGATGTGAAGCCGACCGTGGCCTCGTGGCTGGGTGCGCCGCCGCCGGTGAAGAAGACCGACGGCAGGGACGTGACAGATCTTTGGTTCGGCAAGGAGGGTGCGGTTTCACCGCATGAGGCCCTGGCCTTTTACGCAGGCAACGAGCTGCAGGCGGTGCGTGCCGGTCCGTGGAAGCTGCACTTCGCCCATCCCTACATCACCGTGACCGGAGAGCCCGGACGTGACGGCAAGCCGTCCAACTGGGAGAACATGAAGCCGGCGGCGATCACGCAAAGCGGCATCGCGGGCATCGCCACACGCCACGGCTACCAGGTGGCTGAGCAGGCGGAGGCGCTCTATGACCTCAGGGCCGATCCTGGGGAGACGAAGGATGTCGCCGCCGCACATCCCGAGGTGGTGGAGCGGCTGAAGAGGCTCGCCGGGCCGTTTCGTGCACAGCTGGGCGACTCGCTTCAAGGAGTGAAGGGCGCGGAGGTGCGTCCGGCCGGAAATGATGTCGAATGATCATCGCGCCTTGGACAAGAAGGCCCGGCCCGCGTTAATGTTCACGATCCCGTTTCAGCCGCCATGAATGCCGAAGCCACCGACGCCCTTTTGGATGAAGTCCACAGCCTGGCCCCGCACTCCGTGGCGGACCTTCTGGAAACCCGGACGCCTGCGGAGGGCGTGACGGTTTTGGAGGCGCTGAACCCGATGGTGGCGCAGCAGGTGCTGCATGAGATGCAGGAGGAGCACCGCTGCCAGATCATCGCCGCGGCGCCCATCGAGAAGGCGCGCCAGTGGATGCACAACCGCCAGTACCCCGAGGACAGCGTCGGCTGGCTGATGGAGCCGCCGGTGGCCGTGTTTCGTCCGACCATGAGCGTCCGTGACACCATCGAGGCGCTGAGGAAGCTGACCAAGCGCGCCTTCATCACTTATGGTTATGTCACCGACGAGGAGAACCGGCTGCTGGGCGTGCTGGTCTTCCGGGACCTGATGCTGGGTCGTCCCGAGGCGCCGTTGTCCGAGGTGATGTACAAGAGCATCTTTGCGCTGCAGCCGGAGATGGCGCTGACAGACGCGATGAAGGCGGCGGTGAACCGCCACATCCCGGTGTATCCGGTCTGCGACGCCGAGGGGCGGCTGCTCGGCCTGGTGCGCGGGCAGAACCTCTTTGAGGCGCGTGCGATCGAGATCAGCGCCCAGGCGGGAACGATGGTGGGTGTGGAGAAGGAGGAGCGCCTCAGCACGCCGGTGATGCGCAGCCTGAAGTTTCGTCATCCCTGGCTGCAGATCAACCTGCTGACCGCCTTCGTGGCCGCCGCCGTGGTGGGCCTGTTTGAACACACACTGGACCGGCTCGTCATCCTAGCGGCCTTCCTGCCGGTGCTCGCCGGCCAGTCCGGCAACACGGGCTGCCAGGCCCTGGCCGTCACACTGCGCGGCATGACCATGGGCGACCTTGGGGAGGGCGATGAAAAAAGACTGGTGATGAAGGAGGGCGTGCTTGGCTTCTTCAACGGCTGCCTGGTCGGCGTCAGCGCTGCCCTGGGCATGTTTGTCTATGCACGGATGGAGGGCAATCCGAACGCTCTCATGCTCTCAGGCGTGGTCTGGCTTTCGATGGTGGCCAGCTGCGTCACCAGCGGCCTCTGCGGGGCGCTGATCCCCCTGACCCTCAGGAAGTGTGGAGCGGATCCTGCAACGGCCTCCAGCATCTTCCTGACCACGGCGACCGATGTCGTGAGCATGGGAGTCTTCCTCGGTCTTGCCACGGTTTTGGTTCGGTGAAGGCCTGTGAGGCTGGCCCCCGGCCGAGCCTTTATTTGCACCGGCCAGGATCATGATGGTCAGCGTGATCCGGGTCCGGGTGGTGTGGATCTGAAAGGAAAATAGATCCTCAGCAGGCCAGAAAACCTCAGGAAGCTGTGACGTTCATGAACAGGCACTGCCGAGGACCTGAGATCAGGTCGTTCAGGGGATGCCGTGGCCCTTGGCGGCGGTCCAGAGCGCGTACCAGTCCTCACGTTCGAGGCGGATGTCGGCGGATTTAGCGGTGGCGATGAGGCGGTCGAGCTTGTTGGTGCCGATGATGGGCAGCGGCTGGCTGGGGTGGGCCATGATCCAGGCATAGGCGAGCTGGTCGACGGAGGCGCCGTTGTATTTGGCGCTGAGTTCGGCGCACTTGGCGTGGATGCGGGCGGAGGCTGGCTGGGTGCTGTCCATCAGGGCACCCTTGCCAAGGGGGGACCAGGCCATGGGCTTGATGCCAAGGCGCTGGCACTGGTCGCCGGTGCCGTCGTAGATCGGGTCCATGTGCAGAAGGCTGAATTCGACCTGATTGGTGACCAGGGGCTGGTCCATGCGGGAGTTCAGCAGCTCGAACTGATGCACGTTGTAGTTGGAGACGCCGGCGGCTCGGATCTTGCCGTCCTTGAGCAACTTGTTAAGACCGGCGGCTGTTTCATCGGCGCTGGTCAGCCAGTCGGGCCGGTGTACGAGGAGGAGGTCGATGTGGTCGATGCCCATCAGGCGCAGGCTTTTTTCCGTACTTTTCACGAGGCGCGAGGCTTCGGCATTGTAGAAGGCGGTCCTGCGTTCCGGATGAAATTCGCAGGGGACGTAGATGCCGCATTTGGTGACGATCTCGAGCTTGTCGCGCAGGCCGGGTTCCTTTTTCAGGGTTTCGCCAATGAACTCCTCGACCTTGTAGAGGCCGTAGATTTCAGCGGTGTCGACGGTGGTGATGCCGAGGTCGAGGCACTGGTGGAGTCGGCGCAGGAGGTCGTCGACAGTGGCCGTGGCGGCGTCATCGAGGATGCGCCAGGTGCCATAAATGAGCCTAGAGAAGGAGGGACCGTTGGGGGCGATGGGAACGCGCTTGATCATGGAGAAAGGGCGGGTTTTAGCCGGGTGAAGGGTGTCGAGGAAACAAAAACTGCGGGGGTGGCCGGATTATGGCAGCAAAAAACCCGCCGGCGCAGGCTCGGCGGGTTTTTGAAATGCGATTCAGTCCGGCAGACTTGGATCAGGCCTTCTTGGTGAGGGCTCCAACCTTGAGGGCGAGACGGCCTTTGAGGCGGCTAGAGGTGTTTTTGTGCAGAACCTTGGTCTTGGCGGCCTTGTCAGCAGCGGAGGCGAACTCGTTCAGGCTCGAGGCGGCTGCGGCGGCATCACCGGACTCAACAGCGGCGAGAACCTTCTTGCGCAGCGTGCGGATGCGGCTTTTGACAGTCTGGTTGCGGGCGGTACGGGCCTGCGTGCGACGGATGTCTTTTTCGGAGGAGCGGATGTTGGCCATAGGGGTCTGCGGAAGGGGCGGAGTGTCTAGCGCACCAGGAGGGGGCTGTCAAACGGGCATTTTCTCAGAGGCCAGCGGCACGGCCTGCATCAACCACCTGCCTGATGAAGCGGGAACGTTCACCACTGCTGTCGCTACCGCGGCCTTTTTCAGCCAGGCTGAGGATGACCTGATGATTGAGCGCCGGGCTGTTGTGGTCGCCCCGGAGCAGCATGCTGAAGCCGACGACGGCGGACTCAAAAAGGAAGTCTTCGCGGGCAGCGGTCCAGGTGACGCCACGATCCAGGACGGAGAGCTTGGAGCCGTCAAACGGGCCGTCGCTGGGCACGGTGAAGCGGCTCTTTTCCAGGGTGACGGTGGCGATGGGGCGTCCGCTACGGATGGCTTCATCACTGGCGGGCTGGAACTCATACCAGACGGTCTGGGTACCCGAAGTGTCCATGCTGGTGGCAGGGGTGTGGCGTTCGCAGAGACGGCGGAATTCGCGCACATGACGGCGGTCAAAGGCTACACGAAGGGGGAAGGCGTTTGAGGAATCGGTGGCGGCGGCCTGGTTGGGCGGCAGCTGCAGGGTCACACGCAGCAGGCGGGTGGCGGGGTTCCAGGGGCAGGAGGCGACTTCGGCCTGCCAGGCATGGATGTAAACCTCCGATGCAAGACGGGGCTTGGTCTCTGCGGTGGATTTCGGCGGGTTGACCGGGGCGGGGGAGGCCATGAGTTCCTTGCTGCTGGACCGGGCTGGAGCAGGACGGATGTCCGCCGGGTGCACGGGGAGCTGGTCAATGTCACGCTTGAGGATGGTGACAAAGGCAAGTTCGGCATTGGGTCGCGTGACGGCCAGGGGGGTGATGGGAAATGTTTTGTCCTTTGATGGCGAGGCGACCACCCTGGCGGGGGCCTTTTCCTTGGGCGAGGTGGTTTTGGCGACCGCCGGAGCAGGGGTGGGCTTTTGAGGCGGCAAGGCGGCGGGAACCACCAGGACGGGCGCTTTCGAAGGCGATGGCCCCGCCACCTTGGGTTCAGTGACACCTGCGACCAGATGTTCAGGCCGTGATGAAGGGTTCGGGACTGGGGCCTGAACCGGTGCTGAGGCGGTCAAGGCCTCCGCCGGGGGGGGCGTCAAGGTGGGTGTCGGAGCCTGGGCGGGTTTTTCAGGCTGGGCGACTTCGGGTGTGGCCTGGCCGGGCGTCAGGTCGGTATGGCGGCCGAGCCAGTAGGCAAAGCCAGCCACGGCGACCACGGCTGCGGCTTTCATGATTCCGCCCATCACCGGCCAGAAGGCCGAGGGTCGGCGCATGATTGGGCGCGGTTGCATGGGGGTGATGCGGCGGGGCATCTGCACCGGCCGCAGAACGGCGTGGCGCTGGTCGGGGTTCAGGCGCTCCTGGGGGATGGGGGCATGCTGGCGCAGGGCGTCGGTCACGGCCTCGATCTGCTCCAGCTCGGAGATGGCAGCGGGACAGTCGGTCAGGAGGCGGTGGATGTCCGCCGCCTGGTGGGCCTGTAGCTCGCCCAGGGCGTAGGCGGTGAGTTCGGAGGTGTCGTTGGCAGGGCTTGTCATTTTGAAAAAGGGGGGAAGATCAATGGGTGCGGGAGGCCAGCTCGCGGTTCAGGTGCTCGCGAAGCTTCTTGATGGCCATGTGCATGATGAAGCCGACATTGCCCACGCTGAGGCCGGTGATGTCGGCGATCTGCTGGTAGGAGCAGTCATGCATGAACTTGAGGCGGATGACCTCCTTTTGGTTGGGGCGGAGCTTTTCCACCAGGTCCCAGATGCGTTCGTAGAGCTCGTGGGAGACGGCGTTTTCACTGGGGTCAGGATCAAAGCTGACGGCGTTTCCAAGGGCGTCCTCGTTGCCGACATCCAGGCGCTGTTCCTTGCGCAGGACATCAAGGGCGCGGTTACGGCAGACGGTGAAAAGCCATGCCTTGAGGCTGTCTCGGACCTTCTGGGGGTCGGTGAGGTAGAGCTTGAGCAGGGCGTCCTGAACGACCTCCCGGGCGCGTTCGACGTCGCCATTGAGGATGCCTGCGGTGTAGGCGATGAGGTTGCTCTCATGCTGGTCCAGCGCCCGCCTGACGAGCAGGGTGGCTTCTTCGGGCTGGGACTGGGCTGGCGGCATGTGTTCACTGTGCTTTATCAGGAACGTTCCTGGAAGGAAAGACTTAGAGGTGCATTGCCGGGATTGGCAGTATTGCCCGACCATCACCCGTTCCGGTGCCGCCGCATTTTCCGCCTCCATGCTTGCTCTGATTCTGACGCTGGTGGTGGCCTGCACGACAAACCCTGATACCCACCGGACTTCATTCAATCCCATGCCCGTGGCCGAGGAACGGGAAATGGGCCAGTTCTTCACACCATGGGCACCACCCAGATGAAGGTTGTCCATGATGACGGGTGGGGCGGAGCCTGACCGAGGGCCTGGTGGCACCTCATGCAGAATGGAGGTTCCTGGTCGTCGAAGGCACGGAGTTCAATGCCTTCACCCTGCCAGGGGGACAATGGGTGTTTGCTTAGGGCTGCTGGAAAAACTGGAGGGGGGTGACCTGCTGGCGGTGGTGATGGCCATGAGGTGGCCATGCTATGCTCAGGCATCCGACGGAAAAGCTCGGCGGATCCTACGTCGGCGCCAAGATCGGCGAAATGATCTCCTCACCTCTCGCCGTGGTGCTCAGCCCGGAACAGAAGAAGCTGATGCATGACAAGAACCTGTTCCGCACGATGTCGATCACGGACCTGCTGGATCGTCCCATCAACCAGAAACGTGAACTGGAGGCGGACGCCGAAGGTATGCGCCTGATGGCAAGGGCAGGTTACGACGCGAAGGCCGCCATCGACCTCTGGGGGGGTGAGCGACCTGGATCACAGGTACGGACGCGGCATGGTGAGCTTTTTGTCCTCCCATCCCGGCGGCACCCGTAGGCTGGAGTTTCTCGCCATCCGGCTGCCTGAGGCGAAGCGGCTTTACCAGGCGTTCAATAGGTGAGGCTGCTCCATGCCCCCGGGCCGCTGATGATGGTTTAACGGGTTCTGGAGCGTTGCTTGCCGGACACACATGGCTTCTTGGATGCAAACTTAGTTTGGGGGGGCATCACTGTCTGGTGATGGCGCTGCTTTTCACGGCGACCGCCGCCGCCGGGGAGATGGAGCGTTTGTTCTGGCTCAACGCCTCGCTGGCCGTGCCGAGGCTGGGCTACTGGGGTGCTGGCTTTGCGCCGCCCCAGGCGCCGTCCAAGGAGGAGGTGGGCAGGGCGGCAAGGGTGCTTCTTGAACAGGCGAGGCCGAATCTCCTCTCCCTCATCCATCATCGCGAGCTGCCGATTGCCGAGATCACACGGGTGTTCAGCGACTGGAGGCGGGCATGACCGGCTTCGGTGGAAGTCGTGCCCGCCCTGTTGTTGCGCATGTATGACAAGGCGGCTGAACCGGTCTTCTCCAGCGCCGAGCTGGAGGCCCTGCTGGCCTTCTTCAAGACGGAGGTCAACCCGCGTCACGTCGCCTTGTATGAAGTTCTGCCGCGCCGCGACCAGGGGGCCGGACTGGCCCAGATGGCAAGGCCTTCCCCCAGGGGCTTCTGCGGGTCGGCCTGCAGCCGGATGAAGCCCTCGACCCACCCTGCACCGGGGCTGTGGAGGACACCTGGAGCGGCTTCTGCCACGGCCTGACGAATGCGGACTGGCAGGCTCCCGGCTTCGGCCGCGAGACGCTGCGCCGCTGGCCGGAGCTGCGTAACCAACAATCCTACCCCATCGCCTACGACCTCATCGTCGTCGCCTGGGACTATTCGGTGACGAATCGCGGCGAGTTCCCTGGTTATGACGACGCCCATAAAAACCTGCCTCTCCCTGTGGGACGCAACCGCCTGGCGGCGAAGGAGGTTCTCACGCGTGCCAGGCCGGAGGTGCTGGCTGGTTTCAGCGCCGACCTGCTCATCATCGTGATGAATTCGGAAACTCCGCCACACGACGGCGCACGCTCCTTTTACCGCCAGATCAAGGACGGCCGCCGCTACGAAGGCTTTTATGCCAGGCCCTGGCAGGAACTGTGCGGCATCTACCTGGAACTGGCCGAGGGCGGTAAGGCCGGCGTGATGCAAAATCGACGCTGAAAGTGCAGGGCGGTTGTTCCCCGGTGCTCAAGGCCTGCTGCTTGATGAGCCTTCTTCCGGGTCGCCTGACCCAGGCTTGCGATACGGACCAAAGCACACCTTCTCCCCCGCCGCCACCCGAGCCCCCTGGCTGCAGATGTGTTTCAGACTGGACTCCACCAGAGCGTCCACAAGACTCTCGAAGGTTGCGTCGGTGGAGGTCGTCTGTGAAGACGGGGCTGATAGAGGCTTGCTCATCGACAAGACGTTTCATCCGATCTTGGAATGATCTTGCAGCCTGGAAACGCTTCTCCGCAGCGTGTTGGCTGTTCAACCAAGGTGTGCAAGACCCGGCATTGAGGTGTGACAAGCAGCTTTGTCAGGCACTCACGAAAGCAGCGCCGGGATGAATCTCCAAATGAATGACATCCACATGCGTGCCAGCATTGAGACGAAGTGATCATGCTCGTCTGGCCACGGAAAAAGGGAGCAGATCGATGCTGGCATTGGCCGCCCATGACATCGAGGTCTTCGCCCCGGTTGACCAGCTGGTGATTGGCGAGAAGCTGGACAGCTGCGGCAGGATCATTTTGAAGGCGCACGGCAAAGGCTATCTATGCTGGCTGCTTTGCCTGGGCTCCACACCTTACTGCAGCATGGTGCGCCAAGTTCGGCTGCCTCATTGCTCGGGCGCCCGCGTGCCGGAAAACCAATAATAGTGCGGGCTTCGTGGTTCGGTGCTGGTGTTACATGACCAGCAATTTAACATCGATCTCATCATCGGCACCACGTCTGCCGCCAATCCTGGCACGCACGCAAGTCGTCGTTGCCCTGAATGTCCTGGTGCTGTTGAATCAGGAAGCCAGGTGGCGGCGTGTATTAGCAGAAGTTGATCCCGTGATGATGCCTCTTCTGTCTAGCCCGCACGCCACCTGGCAATGCTCATTTAAACCGGCTGCCTTGATTGCGCATGTCGGAAGAAATACCGACATAAAGGAAGTGCCGCCGCTGGCTTGAGCCAGGTGCCATGTGACCCACGACCTTGTGGGGGTGTGCGTTGCCAACGGCAGGGTTGAAAAGCGGTTTGGAACCTTTTATTCAGCACTTTGAAAACGCATCAACCTCATCCTCAAAGCTGGTTGATTCAGTTCTTTATCATGATGCCTGATCAATCCACCAGGCGCAAACAATCGGCTGCCGGCGCCAAAGCATGATGCGTTCGACAGGCTGAAGCTGAACCAATCCAATGCGGCAGCCGTTCAGGCTGTGTAACGCGTGCTGAAACCTGCCTTTGCCAGCGCCTGAGCCCGGCTCTGGACGCACAGCTTTTTGTACAAGCGTTCGACATGCGTGCGAACGGTCGAATAACTGATGGCCAGCTTATTGGCGATCTCCTTGTATTGCCATCCCTGGTTCAGGCAGCTCAAAATTTCACGCTCACGACGAGAAAGCATGCGCAGGGCGGGGGACGGGGTATCTGGGTCCATCTCCGAAAGGCTGACAAGATCCACGAGATGGTTTGCAGCATGGCTTGCGATTGGACTTCCGCCGCTCATGACATCATCTATCGCCGCCATGAGCTGGGTGCCCCGGATCGGCTTCAGCAGATAGCCCCTGGCTCCCGCCTTGAAGCTGGAGAGGATGGCGTCATGGTCGTGATGATTGGTCAGCATCATCACCTTGGGGCTGGAGTCGGCCTGAAGAAGCCTGCGAGTGCATGCAACTCCGTCCATGTCCGGCATCTGGATGTCCATCAAGATGACGTGGACCCCGCTGTTTGGCAGCTTCTCAAGCGCTTCCTCAGGGCCAGGGCAGTCCATCAGGCAGTCAACGCCTTCCATCATCAGCAGCATGTCACGAAGGCTGGTGCGGATACGGGGATTGTCGTCAACGATGGCAACTTTGATTTTCATGGGTCAATCGGGCAGGGGTATGGGGTTGCAGATGCAGTTGAAGATGGGAGACTGTGCCATGTCCGGGACGGCTTGTTTGTTCGAAGGTGCCCTGAATCAGTGCCATGCGTTCATGCAGGCTGCAGGTTCCATGGCCGACATGAAGTCGATCGGGGATGCCGCAGCCGTTGTCCTCAATCAAAATCTGAACAATACCCCCGATCATCCTCACACAAAAACGCACCTCCGTGGCACCTGCATGCTTGATGACATTGTGCAGAAGCTCCTTGATGACCAGCAGCAGATGCTTGCTCGTCATGGCAGGCAGCGGCAGGTCCGGCAAGGATCTCGGGACTTGCATCTCGCAGCGTATCTGGGCGATCTCCAGATAGTTTGTAGCGTAATTTTGAATCCGGCCCAGCACCTGGGTCAGTGAATCCTGTCCCTGTCCCAGGTCCAGGATGGTGCTATGCATTTGACGAGACAGCACCTGAGCAAGGTCATAAATCTGATCCAACCTCCGTCTGACTTCAGCTGGGTCGGTCAGGCTTGATAGGGCCAGATCACAAAGCATGGCCATCTGGCTCAGGTCGGCGCTTACGCTGTCGTGAAGGTCACGAGCGATCCTAAAGCGCTCACCCCGCACGGCATTTAAGACCTGCATGGAGTTCAGGCGCGGCCTGATGATCCGCCATAGGAAGGCCACGTTGATCACGGCGGCCAGGCTAATCGTGGTCACGACTGAAACAGGGTTGGATTCCTGGAAAAGGCTGACTAGCATGATCATAAGCTTCCGATGATCTCTGAAAAAACAAAACCCCTAGCGACTTTTGGACTGATTTCCGCACCATCCATCTAGAGCCGCCATTAAAAGGATAAAATCGCGCACATGCCTGTTGGTATGTTTGCATTTATTTAGGGTTCGAAAAGAGCTGCTCTGTGTAAGTTTGTCATCATAGGATGAGCAAATAAACAAGACTAGGTTCATGGCGTGCCGATGCAGATGAATACGCATCTTCGACATGAACACGAAGCCGCATGGTTGACCCTGGAATGCATCACAACGGAGAACCGGATTACCACCAGCGCAAGGCGCCGACGTGGAAACAAAATCAGCAATTGGTGCAAAAATGTGGGTCTTTGGCAATTAGCGTGGTTGGAGATCGAGGGAGCCGAGGAAAAAGAGGATGCGAGTTCGGAAGCGTGAGAAGAGATGAAATCCCCTGGCAGCAGATTTGAGGCTCTGGATGCGGCTGTTGA
>JBIJBP010000242.1:0-4234 GCA_044345155.1 Prosthecobacter sp.
CCGGGATGAACTGGTTCACCTCCCCGCTCCAGCGCGGCACCTTGCTGCCGGCGCCCAGGCCGAGGATGAGATTCTGCTCGGGCAGTGGAATGGGCGTGGCCCAGACGATGCCAAAGGTGCCGAAGTTCGTGACCGTGGCGATGCCGGGCCGGTTCATGTCATGCGGCAGACGGCGAGCACGCGCCTGTTCGACCAGCTTGTGGTAAGTCGTCACCAGGCTGGCGAGCGGCGTCTTATCCACTTCGCGCAGCACCGGCACAAACACGCCGTCCTCCACCTCCACGGCAAAGCCGATGTCGATGGCCCGGGGATGCATGATGCGGTTGCCGACCAGCCGGCCGGCGACAGCCGTGTTCTCCGCCAGGGCGATCGCCAGGGCGCGGATGGCATAGAGGGCGGGACCGGGCTTCGGGTCCGCCTTGCGCCGGTGAGCCAGCATGGCATCAAGCATCACCGGACTGCCCACCGTGGCCAGGGGCCGCGTCCAGCTGCGGCGCATGGAGTCGGCCACGGCGATGCGCATGGGTGAGGCGGGAGTCAGCTTGTGCTGCTCCAGGCTGCGCAGGAAGTTCTCAAAGTCCTCCACCGTCACACGGCCGCCCGCCCCGGTGCCTGCGATGCCGGCGAGGTCGGAGGCGTTGAGGCCGAGTTCATTCATGCGCGCGCGCATCCGCGGCGAGATGTAGCTTGCCCCCGTGGCCCCGGCCGGGACCGGCAGGCCGCCGACCACGGGCTCGACCTTGGGCTGATAACCGACGATGTTGTCCTCCTCGTTAAACTGGAAATGCAGAGACTCCGCATTCGGCATGGAAGAAGGCACCGAGGAAGAGGAGAAGCCCGCTGCTGGCGTTTCAGAAAAGCCAAGCGCCTGGGCGTCCTCATCCGAAACTTCAAACATCGCCAGCTGGCTGCCGACGGCGTAGCTGGTCTGAATCTGGGCCTGGATCTGCTCCACCCTGCCCGCGCAGGGGCTGCCGACGGTCATCGTGGCCTTGTTCGTCTCCACCTCAAAGATGTCCGCCCCCGCCTCGATCAGGGCTCCGGGCTGCACGAGGATTTTGACAAGCGTGGCCTCGGCGATGGACTCGCCAAGCTGAGGCATGAGAATCGGGATCGTGGGCATGGGATGAGGTGGAGGTTCCGGCGATGCTTCACCAGCCCTTCAT
This sequence comes from Prosthecobacter sp., assembly GCA_044345155.1. Classification (GTDB taxonomy): domain Bacteria; phylum Verrucomicrobiota; class Verrucomicrobiia; order Verrucomicrobiales; family Verrucomicrobiaceae; genus Prosthecobacter. The sequence goes on from JBIJBP010000242.1 coordinate 1,167, forward strand.
GTGCCGTTTTCCTGGCTGGGAGTCAAGACGACGGGAGGTGTTTTCATGCCACACCCCGCCCTCCCCTTCTCTGGAAAAACTGGGCCGCCCGCTACTTCCCCGTCGGCAGGGCGCGCGGAACCTGCTCCAGCGGCATGCCAAAGCGCAGCGTCTCATCCATGATCTGCGTGCGGCGGGCCTCGATCTGGTTGGGATGGTTGGACGGATCGCGTGAATTGATGATGCTCGGCTGGATGAAGATCAGCAGTTCGTCCCGCTGCGAGGTCTTCTGGGTTGTGCCGAACAAATGCTTCAGCACCGGCACTCGGCGCAGGAAGATGGCGCCGCGCTCGTTGTTGCCTGTGCGCTCCGTGACCAGCCCCCCGAGCACGACCGTGGCCCCGTTCTTCACCGTCACCGTCGTCAGCAGCTCCTGCGTGCCAATGGTCGGCACCGTGTTGCCGGAGATGTTCTGCTCACCCACGATGTTGTCGTTGATCTGAGCGATCCTCAGGGTGACCTCCTTGTCGGAGTTGATCAGCGGCACCACCTCCAGCTTCAGCACCACGTCCCGGTAGTCGATGCTCGCGCTGGTCGCTGCGACATTGTTGAGCCCGGCGTTGGACAGGATGTTGGTCGGCACGGCGATCCTCTGACCGCTGGAGATCGTCGCCTTGCCGTTGTTCATGATGTGCAGGCTCGGGCTGGACAGCACCTTGAAGTTCTTGTTGCCCTCCAGCACCCGGGCATAGCGGCTGAGCGATCCGAGCTGGCCGTAAAAGCCCAGGATCGCCGTGCTCAGCCCCTCCCCGTTCATCGGCAGGTCCAGGGCGCCCGCCACCCCCGTGCTGTCAGTGGAAGCTTTGACCCCTTTCTGCCTCAGCGTGAAGTCATCCAGCGCATTCAGGAAGTCGAAGCCGTAGTTGTATTCACCGCCCAGGCTCAGCTGGCCGATGATGGTGCTGATGTAAACCTGCTGCGGGCAGACATCCATCTCCTCGATCAGCTTGTCGATGATCTGGATGTGCTCCGGCGAACCGTTCACCACGAGGCTGTTCGACTGCGGATCGGCGATCAGCAGCGTCTTGCCGACAATGATCGACTCAGGCGCGGAGGCGGCCTCGGGGTCGTCCAGCAGGCTGCGGCTGGCACGGTTGTTCTGGCCCTGGCTGCCGGTGTTGAAGCCAAAGGCGCCTCCGCCCAGGCCGCCGTTCAGTCCGCTGCCAAACCCGCTGTCGCTCTCGCGGCTGGCGGCATCGGTGGACGGGGTGTTGGACGAACCGCTCGGCCTCCGGCGGCTGCTTCCGGAGCCGCCTCCGCCCAGGCTTGAACCACCGTTTTCAGACTGGATGTCCGTGTCCTTCGCCAGGGCGTTGTAGGCCACCGGCAGGAAGTCACCGACGTCGATGTAGCTGAGCTTGCGCTTCAGGAACGTGACGCTCTCGCTCGGCTGGTCGAGCTTGTCCACCAGGCCGCGGATGTAGGTGATGTCCACCGGGCGGGCGATGACGAGCAGACTGTTGGTTCGGCGATGGGGGATCACCTTCACCCGGGCGATCGCCGGATTCGTGTTGGCCGAGTTCACGGCCTGGGCCGCCGAGGCTGGAGCCGCCGCCGCACGAATGCCGCTGGGGGCGGCAGCCACGGGGGCGGAAGGGGTGGAAACCATGGAGCTTGCAGCCGCCTCCGCCGCCTTCTCCCGCTCCTCAAAGATCTCGCTGATGATCTCGGCGACGCTTTCGGCGTCGCTGCGCTGAAGCTGGATCATCTCGTTGGCAATCTCCGCCGGCGGCACGTCGATCACCTGCGCCATGCCGGCGATGCTGCGGATGGTGGCGCTGTTCTCCGTGATGATCAGCGCCGACGAATTCGTCATCGGCATGATCGCCCCGTAGGCATGCAGCTTGATCACCTGCTGGAAGGCCTTCGAGGCCTCGTCCGGTGAAATGTGCTCCAGTGGCAGGATGAAATGGCAGATCTCCTCGCCCGGCGGCAGTTCCTTGATCGAGCGATAAACCGGCAGCCCCTCCGGAGTCGGGCTCTTGCCTCCGCTGTGATGAATCAGCTTCACCGTCTTCGAATCGACCGGGATGAAGACATAGCCGTTGAGCAGCATGGTCGCTTCAATGAAGCTGATCGCCTCCCGGGCCGGCAGGGGCTCGGGAGCGACAATGCGCAGCGGCTCTCCCTGGAGCGATGAATCCTGGATGATCTTTTTGCCCGTTAGCTGAGTGTAGAGCGGGATGATGGCCTGGGCAGGCACGTTCTGGAAGTTGAGCTTGATCGCCGAATCTCCATGAATCTGGGGCGAAGCCGCCCCGCCCGCAGCCACCGCCTGAGCCTGGCAATCAGGCAGCAGAACCGCATTGATGGACGCGATCAGGCCCAGCAAGGCCGTGAAGCCAAGGCGTGCAAGGATGGCAGGCTGTGAAGGCATGGATTAAATTATCTCCATCAATTATAAATTCCATACAAAATAAGGCAACCTGAATGTTTGAGATTCTTAAATTTTCAATTCCACCTCTGAAGACCCTCTCCAACCCTCCTTCTCGGTTAAAAAAAGTGGCTGACACAGTCGGAGCTAATCCGGCCCAGGCAAGTCCATGAAAGTTGAAGGCAGCGTCGAATGACGTGAACGCGCGATGAGGCTGATGGAGCCATCTTTGACAAAGACCCATGGTTGCCCTGCGACAGGTCATCAGACAGACACTTTGCACATCCCTGAAACCAGGCCCAAGACGCTTCACTCCAAACATCAGGAACCGCTGGGGAGACGGTATGCTGGCCAGGCTCCGAGTTTGTTCTGGTTTTGAATAGGCTTTTTGCCAAAAAAAAGAATCTCAGGCCAAAAAGCGCCAAAGCTTCTCATGCGGGAAGGGCTCACCGTCGGCTTTCAATCGACCGCAAACCAACCCACACTCGACGCAACACACAGATGAAACCGAGCCACCATGGTATGACAGATCCCATCGCTCGAGCCATCTCAATCGAAGCCGTGGACGGCTTGGGCTCTTGACCTTTTTCAATTTTTATCCTATCGAATTAAGACTTACATCGAATCAATATATATTAAAAGACTTAGTACCATG
>JBIJBP010000031.1:0-41490 GCA_044345155.1 Prosthecobacter sp.
AGCACGGCATCAGCTCCTCCCGCGCCCTGCGCATCCACAAGACCTATGGCGACGAGGCGCTGGCGGTCATCTCCCAAAACCCCTACCGCCTCGCCCAGGACATCCCCGGCATCGGCTTCAAGACCGCCGACGAGATCGCACGTCAGACCGGGCTTGCGGAAAACGCCCCCGAACGCCTGCGGGCGGGCATCCTTCACACGCTCGAAACCGCCGCCCAGAACGGCCACACCTGCCTGCCTGAACTCCAGCTGCTGCAAAAAGCCGCCGAACTGCTGCAAGCCGACGAACCCGCCCTCCGCTCCCAGCTCGACCAACTGCTCCAGGACGACAAGGTCGAACGCCACCCGCTCCAGGACACCTCCGTACTCGCCCTGCCCCAACTGCGTGCAGCCGAACAAAGCATCGCACAAAGGCTTCAGGAACTGGTCGCCAAAGCCCCTGGCTATCCCACCATCGACTGCACCGAAGCCCTTGCTAGGGCCGCCGAAGTCACCGGCAAGCAGCTCGCCCCCAGCCAGCAGCAGGCCGTTCGCGCCGCCCTTGAGCACCGCTGCCTCATCATCACCGGCGGTCCCGGCGTCGGCAAGACCACCCTGCTGCGCTCCGTGCTCGCGATCCTCGGGCGCCATGACCAGAAGCTCGTACTCGCCGCGCCCACGGGCCGCGCCGCCAGACGCCTGGCCGAAAGCACCGGCCTGGAGGCGAAGACGCTGCACCGCCTGCTCGAATCCCAGGGCTCCGGCCAGTGGGGCCGCCACCGAGGCAGACCACTCGTCGGGGACGTCTTCGTGCTCGATGAGTGCTCCATGATCGACACGCCGCTCATGGCCCAGTTTCTCTCCGCCCTGCCGCCTGGAGCCCACCTGCTGCTCGTCGGTGATGCGGACCAGCTTCCCTCCGTCGGTCCCGGCATGGTGCTTCAGGACATTATCGCCAGTGGCAGGGTACCCTGCGTTCATCTCACGGAAATCTTCCGCCAGGCCGCCACCAGCCGCATCATCACCAGCGCCCATGAAATCAACCGTGGCCAGGTCCCCGACCTCAGACCCTCCCGGGACTCCGACTTCTTCTTTCTCGAAGCCGAGACGCCGGAGCAGATCGCCGAAACCCTGGTCGACCTCGTCCAGCGCCGCCTGCCCGCCCGATATTCGTTCGATCCTGTGCGCGACATCCAGGTGCTCACACCCATGAACCGGGGCGACCTCGGCACCCAGTCCCTCAACCAGCGCCTTCAGACCTCCCTCAACCCGCCCGGCGAACTCAAGTTCGAAATCGACCGCTTCGGCACCACCTTTCGTGTGGACGACAAGGTGCTGCAGACGAACAACAATTACGACAAGGACGTCTTCAACGGCGACCTCGGCCACATCGTCAGCATCGAGACCGATCCCTTGAAGATCAGCGTCCGCTTTGAGGGTGACCGCCTGGTGGAATACGAGCCGGGAGAGCTCGACGAGCTCCAGCTCGCCTACGCCATGACCATCCACAAGAGCCAGGGCAGCGAATTCCCCTGCGTCATCCTGCCCGTCAGCACCCAGCATTACGTCCTCCTCGAGCGCAGCCTCGTCTACACCGGCCTTACCCGGGCCCGCAGGCTCGCCGTTCTTGTGGGAGATCCCAGAGCCCTCGAACTCGCCGTCAAAAAGCAGGAGAGCCGTCGGCGCTGGACTGCGCTGCGGCACCTGCTTTCCCCCGCCTGATACGGCAGGCTCCCGGTGCCCACGCCCCGGCACGACAAGCACCGGTTTTTCCTGGGCAAACCACACGCAGAAGGCCTGGAATCCCCTCTGGACATTCCGGCACGGCTGTGAAAGCATTCCGGGAATTTCGGAAGGATTCAGTCCCCTTACTGCACCCCCGTTTTCGCACCCGATGACATCAGCTGCTGATCCCAAATCCCATGTTCTAACCGGTCCCGAGGAAGGGTTTCGAGAGGACTTCCTCAGGGCGCTGCGCTGCATGATCCGCTCACGCACTCTGGAGGAGAAGCTGGGCAGCCTCTACCGCGCCGGCGGACGCATCGTCGGCGGAGTTTATCTCGGACGCGGCCAGGAGGCCTTCAGCGCCGCCGCCGGCATTCATCTCCGATGGGACAAGGACATCTACGGCCCGCTGATCCGTGACCAGGCAGGCCGCATCGCTTTCGGTGAACCGATCATCGACACGCTCCGCACCTATCTCGGCGCCGTCACCGGCCCGATGCATGGACGTGACGGCAACATCCACCGCGGCCAGCCGAAGCACGGCTACATGGCCATGATCTCCCACCTTGGCAGCCTGCTCTCCGTCGTCGCCGGCGCACTCTTTGCACGTCGGATCAAAGGCACCCTGGGCGACTCCGCCGGCGCCACCAGCATCGGAGACGGCGGCACCTCGACGGGTGCCTTTCACGAAGGACTGAACATGGCCGCCGTGGAAAAGCTGCCCCTCGTCGTCAGCATCGCCAACAACCAGTACGCCTATTCCACCCCCACCAGCCGCCAGTATGCCTGCGAAAACCTCGTGGATCGCGCCCAGGGCTACGGCATCGAGGGCCACTCCGTGGACGGCACCGACCTGCTGGCCTGCGTGAAGGTCTATCGCACGGCCTTCGAGCGCGCCCGCGCCGGCCACGGACCGCAGATGGTGGTCGGCCGCCTGCTCCGCCTGGGAGGTCATGGAGAACACGACGACGCCTCCTACATCCCGGAGTCGATGAAGAAGATCCACGAAAGCCGTGACTGCCTTGCCGTGGCGCAGCAGCAGGCGATCGACCTTGGCTGGTCCACCCTCGCCGAGCTGGAAACATGGCACAAGCAGGCGCGGCAGGAGGTGGATCAGGCCACCTCCCAGGTGCTGAAGGAACCGACCCCCGACCCCTACCGGGAAACCTGGCAGGCGCTTTCGACGACCTCGCTCGTGGAGGGAAATGAAGGATGAGCAGCATCACCTACCTGGAAGCCATTCGCGAAGCCCAGTATGAGGCCCTGAGAACCAACCCTGACGTCTTCCTCTACGGGCAGGACATCAACGCCTTTGGCGGAGCCTTCAAGGCCACCAAAAACCTCGGACGTGAGTTCCCCGGCCGCGTCTTTGACTCACCCATCAGCGAGGACGCCATGATCGGCATGGCCGTCGGTGCCGCCGTTGAAGGCGCAAGGCCCATCATCGAAATGCAGTTCGCTGATTTCTCCTCGGTGGGTTTCAACCAGATCATCAACCAGGCGGCCACCCTCTACTGGCGCACCCAGACACCCTGTCCCATCACCATCCGCCTGCCCTCCGGAGGCACCGCTGGCAGCGGCCCCTTCCACAGTCAGAGCATGGAGAGCATCTATGCCCACTATCCCGGCCTGGTGATTCTTACCCCCGCCACCGTCGAGGACGCCTACTGGATGCTTCTCGACAGCGTCAAGCTGGACGACCCCGTCATCTTCTGCGAGCACAAGTTCCTCTACTACCATCTCAAGGCCGACGACTTCGGACAGCCCATGCCCATCGGCAAGGCCCGCATCGCCAGGCCCGGACGCGACGCCACCGTGGTGACCTACAGCGCCATGCTTCATGAGTCCCTCAAGGCCGCCGAGGAACTCCGGCTCGACGGTTATGAAGTCGAGGTCGTTGACCTGCGCTCGGTCAAGCCCATGGACACCGACACCATCCTCGCCTCCGTGGCACGCACCGGCCGCCTGCTCGTCGTCGGCGAATCCTTCCCCTGGGGCGGAGCCACGGCGGAAGTCGTGGCCCGGGTCGCCAGCGAAGCCTTTCATCTGCTCGACGCACCGCCGCTTCGCCTCAACAGCAAGGACACTCCCATTCCTTATCACCCGAACCTCTGGAAGTCCCACCGCCCGACCACGGCCAGCATCAGCGCCGAGCTGCGCAAGCTGCTGCGCTACTGACCGGTCAAGCCTGAGCCATGCCTTCCAGCGCCCCGTTTTTCCTGGCCCTGCGCTACCTGCGCCCCAGGCGTTCCTTTGTCTCCATCATCACCCTCATCTCAGTTCTCGGCGTCACGCTCGGCGTTGGCGTCCTGGTCGTCGTGATGTCCGTCTTCAAGGGCTGGCAGGTTGAGTTCAAAAAGCTGCTCCTCGGCTTTGAACCCCATATCGTGCTCATGCAGGACCGCATCGAGTCCCCGCCAGGAGCACCGGCGATCCAGCCCAGGAACTGGCGCGACCTGCAGAAGCAGGTGCTCGCCCTGCCCGGCGTCCTTTCCGCCACGCCCATGGCGGAGGCCGCCGCCGCTGTCCGCTTCGGCAGCAGCGATCCCGAAGGCGTCGAGCTGCTCGGACTCAAGGACGGAGCCGACAACGCCCTGCTCACCAAGCTCGAACGCCACCGGCTGGAGGGAAAGTTCGACCTGCGCAGCGATAACATCATCCTTTCCGACAGGCTCGCCAGGAAGCTCGGCGTCAGGCTCGGTGACACCGTCTCCGTGCTGGCCGCAGACAACATCCGGCAGATGATCCACGACCTGCGTGCCGTCGACGAGGAAAAGGATTCCGCCAAGGCCAGGGCCGCCCGCGATGAAATCGTCATCGTGCCCAAGGAACTCAAAATCACCGCCATCCTGCGCGGAGACACCGCCGGGGACCGCTGTTACACGCCGCTTTTCGTCGCCCAGGAACTGTTCAATCTCTCGGATGACGTCACCGCTATCGAGGTGGAACTCGTCGATCCAGACCGGGCGGATGAAATTGCCGCTGACTGGATCTACTCCCCCGAGTGGCCGCCGGACTGGCGTCCGCGCACCTGGACGGACATCCACGGATTCATGCTGCAGACCGTCGAAAACCAGAAGTCCCTGCTCTACTTCCTGCTGCTCGTCATCATCCTTGTGGCCGCCTTCTGCGTGATGAACACCACCATCACCGTCACCGTGCAGAAAAGGAAGGAGATCGGCATCCTGGCCGCCCTAGGCACCCGCGCCTCACAAATCATCGGCATCTTCCTCGCCCAAGCAGGCATCGTGGCCGGCGTCGGTGTTGCCGCAGGCCTTGCCGGCGGCTTCGCCATCCTCCATGTCCGCAATGACCTCCGCGACTTCATCGCCCGGAGCACCGGACGTGACTTCTTCCCCCAGGACATTTATTTCCTCAGCGAAATCCCGGCAAAAATCGAAGTAACTGACCTCCTTTCGATCAGCGGCCTCGCCCTGATCCTCTGCGTGCTTGCCGCACTCATCCCCGCCTGGTTTGCCGCCCGGGTGGATCCAGCGGTCGCCCTCCGGGAATAACCGGCCTTATCTGTAGCCCGTCACCAGCGCACAGGCGGTGTCCTTCTTCTTGCCACCCTCATCCTGCCGGATGGTCACCACATAGACCCCGGTTTTTTTAGGCTTGAAGAACAAGAGGAATCCCCAGCCGTCCAAAACCGGCTGAATTTCCCCCACCGGCTGCCCCTGGAAATCCAGCACCGCCCCGGTCACCCGAATGCCCGACTTGCGCGGAACCGCCACGCCGATGCAGTATTCGTTTCCCTTGAACAGCTGCATCTTCACCGCCTTGCCGACATCCCGGGCCAGTTCTCCCGTCCAGATCTCCGCACGAAAGTTGTAGCCACCCAGCTTCTCCTGGTCCCGAGCCAATGCCAGAGCAGCTGCCTCGGCTTCATCTTCAGCATCCGCCAACGCAGTCGGCACCGCTCCGAAGGCAAGGATCATCAGGCAGAGATGCAGGCAGCATTGGCGATAAAAATCGGGGTATAGCATGACAAGGGAATTTACGCAAAGAACAGGCGGATGCGAACATACATATTGCGCGACGTCAAACATAGGGCTTTTTATGGTGACTGTTAGACCTGCCGTGAAGGTCTGCACGTTGTTGCCCCCCGCACACACCCGAATTATGGCCACGCTCGTTTTTCACCTTGAGGAAGGCACGCCGATGACCCATGCCCTGGAACCAGGCTTCACCACCGTGGGCCGACATCCAGACAGCATCATCGTCCTGGACTGCCCCTCCGTCTCCGGCCATCACGCCATCATCGAACTGGATGAAAACGGCTGCACGGTCAGCGACCAGCAGTCCAGCAACGGCACACGCGTCAACGGAGTGACCATTGAGGAGGCAAAGCTCAACGACGGCGACCGCCTCGGCTTTGGAGACATCCAGGCCGTTTTTTATGCAGGCGAAGCCCCAAGTGGAGGTGAAGCAACTCCAGCGGCCCCAGCCGTGCCCGAAGCCATCTTCGTCCCCCCGCCTGAAGTTCCACCGGCTGACGCTCCGCCCCAGGTAGCGCCGGTGGACTACCGCAAGAACCGCCCCGCACCCGCCCAACCCCGGGCCGTGCGTCGCGTCTCGGGCTATCCCGACACCTCAGAAAGCGGCTGCCTGACCGCCCTCATCGTCATGTTTTTGTTCCTGGCGGCGTTCGCCACCGGACTCTACATGCGTCATTACAAGGAAACTGAAGGTGGCAACTTCTTCTCCGACATCGTCGGCAAGCTGAGCAACCAGGTGCCGAAGATCAAGATCGAGAAATAAGCCTGCAACAGCCGCCAGAAACGCAGGTTCGCCAGACAACCGCCCTCCCACAGGCCTTTCGTCAGCAGTTTGGGCGAACGGATTTCAGCTACAGCAGCCGAAGGACGCCCAGGCAGGCATCGATTGGCCTGCAAATCGCGGTTGCCTGAAACGCCGTGCTGCCCATGCTCGCGCCCCCTTTCTCATGCCTGCTCCTGTCAAAGTTGCCGTCCTTGGTGCCAGTGGATATTCCGGCATCGAACTCTTGCGCCTCCTCCTACGCCACCCGCAGGCTGAACTGGTCGCCGTGACTTCACGCACGCTCGTCGGCAAGGCCCTGTCCGCCGAGTTCCCACGCTTTCGCGGCATTGGAGTCGCAGACTCCCTCAAGTTTACCAACCCCGACACGGCCGCCCTCAAAGCCACCGGCGCGGAGGTCGCCTTCCTCGCACTGCCTCATGGAGTCTCCGTCGAATACGCCCGGGGATTGCTTGAGGCAGGCATGAAGGTCATCGACCTGAGCGCCGACTTCCGCCTGCGCAGCGCAGCCCTTTACAAGGAGTTCTACGATCATGAGCACCCGGCGCCCGAGCTTCTCGCTGAAGCCGTGTACGCCCTGCCCGAAGTACGCGCCGAAGAGATCCGCAAGGCCCGGCTCATCGCCTGCCCCGGCTGCTACCCCACCAGCATCCTCGTTCCCCTCATCCCTCTGTTGAAGGCCGGCCTTCTCAGCGAAGCCCCCCTCTGCGTCTCCAGCATGAGCGGAGCCAGCGGCGCCGGACGCAAGGAAAGCGTCCAGCTTCTCTTCTGCGAGGTGCAGAACAGCCTGCGCGCCTACAGCGTGCCAAAGCACCGCCACCTCAGCGAGGTCGGCCAGGAGCTCGAACTCGCCGCCGGTCGGCCGGTCAAACTGACCTTCATCCCGCACCTCGTGCCCTGCCACTCCGGCATCCATACCACCACCTTTGCCGGCCTGAACCCCGGCGTCACCCTCGACCAGGTCGGTGAAACCCTGCGCGCCTTCTACTCCGGCAGCCCCTTCATCCGCCTTCTCGGCCCCAATCAGTGCCCGGACACCAAGAACGTCACCGGCACGAATTTCGTCGATGTCGGCTGGTCCTTCGACACACGCGCCGGCCAGCTCATTTTGATGAGCGCCGAGGACAACATCGGCAAGGGCGCGTCCGGCCAGGCCGTTCAAAACTTCAACCTCGTGAGCGGATTCGAACCCACCACGGGCCTCCTCAACATCTGACCGCCTCCTTCTCCCGATGAGCGCCGCCAACCTCGACCCCTGTTCCAAGCTCCGCGTCCATTTCAAACCCGTCGACGGAGGCGTCACCGCCCCGCTCGGGTTCCGTGCAGGAGCCATCTCCTGCGGCATCAAAAACCCCGAGGCCACCCGGCTCGACCTGGCCCTCATCTTGTCGGATTCCCCCACCGTCACCGACGCTGTCTTCACCACCAACAAGGTCCGCGCCGCCTGCGTCCGCGTCTCCCAGCAGCATGTCCGCTCCGGTGACGCCCGCGCCATCATCGCCAACAGCGGCAACGCCAACGCCTGCACCGGCCCCCAGGGCATCCAGGACGCCAAGGCCATGTGTAAGGCCACCGCCGAGGCCCTCGGACTGAAAATGCGTGAAGTCCTCGTCTGCTCGACCGGCATCATCGGCATGAACATGCCCATCCAGCGCATCACCCCACGCGTCGCCGAACTGGCCGGAAAACTTCAGCCCAAGGGTGGTGATGAAGCCGCCCAGGCCATCATGACCAGCGACACCAAGCCGAAGATTTACGCCATCGAAGTCCCGCTCGGCAAGGGCCTTGGCTTTCGCGTCGGCGGCATCGCCAAGGGCGCCGGCATGATCTGCCCCAACATGGCCACCATGCTCAGCTTCATCACCACGGACGCCAAAGTTTCCAAGGATGAGTTGAAACGCGCCATGCGTTTCGCGGTCGACCAGTCCTTCAACCGCATCACCATCGACGGCGACACCAGCACGAATGACACAGTCATTGTCATGAGCAATGGCCAGGCCAGCGCCCCCGCCATCAAAAAGGGCAGCCCCGAGGCCGAGATCTTCCGCTGCGCCCTGCAAAAGGTCATGATGGAACTGGCCAAGATGATCGTCAGCGACGGCGAACGCGTGACCAAGTTCGTCGAAATCCGCGTCTGCAACGCCCGAACCCACAGCGACGCCAAGAAGGCCGCCGAAGCCGTGGCCAAGAGCCTGCTGGTAAAGTGCTCCTTCCATGGCAGCGACCCCAACTGGGGCCGCATCATCCATGCCGTCGGCTACTCCGGTGCCAGGATCAAAGAGGAACTCATCGACATCTACTTCAACGGCCTCATCGCCTGCAAAGGCGGCCTCACCTCCAAGACGCCAGTCAGCGACCTGGAAAAGGTGGTCAAGGAGCCCCGGTTCACCGTCACGATTGACCTTAACAGCGGCAACGCAGTTCACAACGTCTACACAACCGACCTCTCCGAGGCCTATGTGGACTTCAACAGCAGCGAATACTCCGCCGCCGTGCATGCCAAGCGCCAGAAGGGTCTGGTCTGATTCCAGCTTGCTGGCAGCCGAACCACCCGTCCCCAGCTTCCTCCAAAGGCCCGCCGGCCCTCATGCCTGACCGCCCTCCAGCCACCCGCACCTTCTGGAGCCTGCTGCTCCTGGCCCTGGTGTCGCTGGCAATCTACGCCACCTTTGCCGTCGTCCATTATTCCTGGAACTGGCAACCGCTATGGAACTATCGTAGCCAGTTCGTCTGGGGCTGGCTGACCACCCTCGGCATCTCCCTGGGAGCCATGATCATCAGCGTCCTGCTCGGCTTTGCCCTCATGCTTGGCAGACGATGCCCCTGGGAGCCGGTCAGGCTTATCAGCAGCGCCATCGTCGAGGTTATCCGTGGTTCGCCTCTCCTTGTGCAACTCTTGGTAGGTTATTATGCCGTTGCTACAGCGTTACAAATTAACTCACCTCTCCTGGTTGGCACCTTTTTACTGGGGCTTTTTGAAGCGGCCTACCTGGCGGAGATTTTTCGCGGCGCCGTCGAAAGCATTGGTCGCTCCCAATGGGAAGCCGCTCGAGCTGTCGGCTTCAATTCTCGACAAACCTATCGTTACGTCATCATTCCCCAAGCCGTTCGGAGAGCGTTACCTGGAACCACGGGCGAACTGGTTTCGCTCATCAAATCATCCTCCCTGCTTTCAGTCATTGGAATTGAAGAACTGGTGCAGAAGGTTCGGGTCATGAACTCTGCCAGTTACAGCGCCCTGGAGGGTTTCATCCCCCTCGCCATCGCCTACTTAATCGTTACATTACCGTTATCAAGATGGGCAAGACACCTGGAAAGGAGGTTCGCCTATGAAACTTGAGGCCATTCAGGTCACCAAGAACTATGGCGGCTTTCTGGCCCTCAACCAGGCCAGCTTCCAAACCGGTCCCGAATCTCGCGTTGTTGCTCTCCTGGGTCCCAGCGGAGGCGGCAAATCAACCTTGCTCCGCGTCCTGGGCGGCCTGCTTCTGCCCGAGGAGGGCGTCATTCGTGTCGATGACACGCCCCTCCCCCATGAGCCCGAAGCAGCCCTGACCACCCTGCGGCGTAACGGCTTTGTCTTTCAAGGCTACAACCTTTTCCCGCACCTGAGTGCGTTTCAAAACATTATCCTGCCGTTGCAGGTGGTTCACGGCATGACGGATGCCCAGGCACGGGAACGCGCCATGGAGCTGCTGACCCGCCTTGGCCTCGCCGATCATCACCACAAACGCCCAGCCGAGCTCTCCGGAGGCCAGCAACAGCGTGCCGCAATCGCCCGCGCCCTGGCGCCCAGGCCCGCCCTGCTCCTTCTCGACGAGCCAACCTCCGCACTCGACCCCGTCATGACTGGCGAGGTCCTGGATGTCATTCGTGAACTGGCCGAAGGCGGCCAGCAGATCGTCCTGGCCACTCACGAAATCAGCTTTGCCCGCAAGGTCGCCGACTGGATTGTCTTCCTGGCCCAGGGGCGTGTGGAGGAATCCTGCCCCACCCGCCAGTTCTTCGAAAACCCCGCCTCCTCCCTGGCTAAAGACTACCTCGCCGGACTTTCCAAATACCGGTGAGTGACCTAGATGAGCCGATGCGTCAGGCGATTGATCGCCTCATCTGCCGCATCACTCCTCCACCGGCACAGCCCTGACCGGCTTTTTGACCTCAATCTCCAGGGCGGGATTCTGCGGCTGCACCGGCAGCAACGTCAGCCTCAAACGATGCAACATGCCGTCAAACGGTGTGCTGTTGGGATATTCCTTCACCGTCAGAGGGCCAAAGCTCTGGCCTGCGGCAAGGCCGGCCGTCGGATCCTCGGGAAACCCGCCCGCCAATGGACCATTCGCCAGCATCTCGCTTCTTCCTGGCACCGCGATGGAAAGCAGGCCGTCCTGGTCCATGCCGGCCCGCACATGACAGCGTCCTGGCTGCAAGCCATCCCCAGTGACCGCAACCGCCCTGCCCTGCTGAAACACCGTCAGCACCGGCCTCCCGCCCGCCAGGTGAAGCACATAGCCAAGCTTGGAATCCCCCTGCGACAGCAGCGAGCTGTCCTGGTCCACTCGCGGATCATAGTCAAAGGACGCCTCGATGAAGAAGGTTCTGCCCTTCAGCCGGGGGGCCTCATCCGCACCAAGCGTGTCCCCGCATTGAAGGCTGAGATGAACCGAGCCGTCCGGGCAGGCCTCGGGAACCACCACGGCGGCGGTGCGGGACGCATTGCGGAATTCCTGGGGGAAAACGCCCGCCAGCTCCTGCTTCAACACTGCATGCTCAGGCTGCGCAGCCAGGTTGCTCCACTCATGCGGATCCGCCTGATGATCGTAGAGCTCCTCGCTGCCGTCCGCATAACGGATGTAGCGCCAGCGGCCCGACCTTGCCGCATAGCTGGTTCGCGCACCGCCGCCCATGACGGTGACTGCCGGACGCCTGCCGCGAACCGATGGGTCGCGCAGCAGCGGCAGCAGGCTGGTGCCGTCCAGATGATCAGGCACCTTCAGTTTCGCCAGCTCGCAGAGCGTGGGATAAAGGTCGATCAGGGAAACCGGCTCGCCGCTGACCGAATCCGGCCGGGTCACTCCAGGGGCCACGATGCAGAGCGGCACGCGGGTCGCCTCCTCCCAGAGCCCGCCCTTGTGCCACTGGCGTTTTTCCCCCAGGTGCCAGCCATGGTCGGAGGTGAATACCACGAGGGTGTTCGCCGCGTTCGGCCCGGCTTCCAGCGCATCGATCAAACGTCCCAGCATGGCATCGCAGAAGGCCACGCTGGCCAGGTAGGCCTGCACCGCCTCCTTCCACTTCAGGCTCCTGAGGATCACCTGATGATGACCGCCTGGCCTGTCGTAGGCCTTCGCAAACGCAGGCACATCCGCAAGATCGTCCTCACGCACTTCGGGAAGCTCGATGGAGTCGAGGGGAAACAGATCGAAATAAGCCTTCGGCACATACCAGGGCGAATGCGGACGGTAGAGTCCGACTCCCAGGAAAAAAGGACGGCTGCTTTTGCGGCGGAGCTGCTCGGAGGCCCAGGCCACGACGGCCCCGTCATCCGTCAGTTCATCCGGAACGTCGATCCTGCCCCAGTCCCAGTGCCAGATGTTGAGCCCGTTGTAGTTCTGCCCCGCATGGACCGGAAGGTCTGGAATCTGCACACCCGGTTCTGGAAACCGCGTGACCCAGGCGGCGTCCTGCTCAAAGCCGCGTCGTCCGCCATGCCAGCCCGAAAGTCGTCCGTCCGGCCCGCCATGGTTGGCATGGAAAAGCTTGCCTGCCGCCAGGGTCGTGAAACCTGCCGCCTTGAAATGCTCCGGCATCGTCGGCCTGCCCGCCACCTGCACGCTGCGCCGCCAGTCCTGCTCGTTGCCGAAGACGCCGCTCGACGAAGGCATCATGCCGGTGAGCAGGCTGGTGCGGGAAGGATTGCACAGGGCATAGTTGCAGTGAGCGTTCGTGAAGCGCATTCCCATCCGGGCCAGGCGGTCCATGTTGGGCGTCCTTGCCTGCGGATGCCCGCTCATCCAGCCGACATAGTCGCGCAGGTCGTCGGCGATGATGAACAAGACGTTCGGCCGCCCCCCGGCCGGCATGGCGGACTTCCTGGGCTTGGGCGCGGCCTCCAGGATCAGCGGCGCCAGCAGGAGCAGGCAGAGAAGGACGATGAAACGAAACAAGGGCATCTTCGGGTACTGGAGCATTCAGAAACCGGATTTCCAATGTCGGCTTTCCGTTTTCTGCGCTATGAGGTCCGCTTGTGACCTTCGCCACCCAGATCACCGTCTTCCGGATCCTGCTGATCCCAGTCTTCATCGGCCTGGCGGTTTACTACGGTGAAAGCGTCGTCACCGGCCTGCCCAACGAGTCCTTGCGCTGGTGGACCGTCGCCGTTTTCGCCCTGGCGGCCCTGAGCGACGCCGTGGACGGATTCATCGCACGCCACTTCAACCAGGCCAGCCGCCTTGGCGCCATCCTTGATCCCCTGGCGGACAAGTTGATGCTGCTGTCCGCCATCATCACCCTCAGCTTCACCCACTGGCGGCAGCACTTCCCCCTCTGGTTCCCAACCCTGGTGATCTTCCGTGACCTGGCCAGCATCGGCGGCGCCTTCCTGATCGATCACCTGGTTGGAAAGTGCGAGATCAAGGCGCACTGGACCGGCAAGGTCGCCACCTTCGCCCAGTTCGGAGCCGTGCTCTGGCTGATGCTCGACCTGCCCGCCCTGCTCTGGCCCACGGTCCTGGCGGGTGCCTTTACCGCCATCTCCGGCTTCCTGAACCTCGCCGCCGGCGTCCGCCAGGTGAAGCATGCCGGCTGAAGCCTGACGGGTTGACATTCGTCCAGGGTGCCGGATGTGCAGGGCGTCAACACCCCTGCCTGACCGCCATGAAAACCGTCGCCATTGTCGGCCGCCCGAACGTGGGCAAGTCCGCCCTCTTCAACCGCCTCGCCGGCCTCAATATCTCCATCGTCCACGATCTGGCGGGAGTCACGCGCGACCGCATCACGGCGGAATGCCGGCGCGGTCCCGAGATTTTCCAGATCATGGACACGGGCGGCATCGGGGCGAACACGGACGATGTCCTCACCGGCCAGGTGCAGACCGAGGCGGAGATCGCCCTCGACGTCGCCGACCTGCTGCTCTTCGTCGTCGACGTCTTTGAAGGCGTCACCCCCATTGACCAGACGCTGTCCGCCATGCTGCGGCGCACCCGCAAGCCAGTCATTCTGGTCTGCAACAAGGCCGACTCTGAAAAACGCCGCCTCGGCTCCGGAGAGTTCTCCAGGCTCGGCTTCGAGGACATCGCCGAGGTCAGTGCGGTGCACGGCTATGGCATCGACGGCCTGGTGGAAATCATCTCCGAAAAGCTCGACCTCAAGGAGACCAGCGAGGCCGAACAAAAAGAAGCGCAGGAACGCCAGCGCAGCCGCCCGCTCAAGCTGGCGATCATCGGACGCCCGAACGCCGGCAAGTCCTCCCTGGTGAACGCCATCCTCGGCCAGGACCGCGCCATCGTCAGCGAGCTCGCCGGCACCACGCGCGACAGCCTGGACATCCACTGCACTTACAACGGCAGGCGCTACCAGCTCATCGACACCGCCGGCATCCGCCGCACGGCCAAGGTGGACACCGAGGTCGAGATCTTCTCCGTCCAGCGCAGCATCCAGGCGGTGAAGCGCGCCGACATCTGCCTGCTGGTCGTGGACTGCGCCGACGGCGCCAAGATGCAGGACCGCAAGATCGCCCAGCTCATCCTGGAGGAGCGCAAGCCCTGCATCCTCGTGATGAACAAGTTCGACCTCTTCCATCCCACGGCCAAGCAGAAGGACCGGCTGGAGGAGCTCAAGGAGATGATGAGCCGCGAGTTCTTTTTCCTCCACTACGCCCCCCTGGTGGCCATCTCCGCCAAGGAGAAGGACAACATCGGCAAGCTGTTCGTGCAGATCGAGGCCGTCAGAAACGGTGCCCAGACCCGGATTGGCACCGGCGTGCTCAACCGTCTCCTGCACGAGGCTATTGAAAACACGCCCGGCCCGCTCGGCCGCAGCCGCTTCGCCTTCAAGCTGCTCTACGTCACCCAGGTTCATGACACCGATGAAAATGCGCAGGTGCCCGTACCGCACTTCGTGCTCTTCGCCAACCGCGCCGCCAAGATGACCGAAGGCTACCTGCGTTTCCTTGAAAGCGTGATCCGCCAGGAATGGCCAGCCCCCGGCGTGCCCTTCCGAATGAGCGTGCGTGGCAAGCAGCCGAAGTCGAAACGCTGAACCGCCCTACCAGCCACGCGGACCCATCTCCGCCGGATCAGGCTCCGGCGGCGGCGGGCCGAGGTCAGGCTGGTCCAGGATGGTGGCAAACTCAAAGTCGATCAGGCAGAACCGGCCTTGCCTGGCGTCATAAGTGACGTTGCGCATGTAGGGATCCTCATGGCGGACGCCATACTGCTCCAGCTCCGCATAAAGCTGGCGCAGCTTGTCCTCGCTCAAGTGCTCGACGCGCTTCCCACAGTTGGAGGTGACCAGATGAAGGGTTTCCGGATCCGCCTCCAACACCTTGGGCACAAAGGTGCAGCCCTGCTTTTCCAGATACTTCAGCACACGCACCTCGTGTTCAAAGCGTTCACGCGCCAGGTGCCCCCGGAAGGTCTTGTAAACCCGGCCGTCATAACCCAGGCGAACAAGGGATCGGGCGGTGTTTTTGGCTTCCTGCATGAAGCTCCATTCTCGCGCCTCAGCCCATGTTTCGCAAGGCAGGATGCCCGGCATTCGGCAGCCCTTCAAGGCTTGCGCATCAAAGGGAGAATCATGAATGTCCCGCAGGACATGGAAACCTCGGCCTTGGCCCCTTCGTTCGCAGGCTTGCGCAAGCCGCAGGCCTCGCCACCCTGCGCGCCCTTCCCTCCTATGTCCGCCATTCCTTCGCAATTCGACAACGTCACCGCCATCGCCAAAGCCAACGTCTACTTCGACGGCAAGGTCGTCAGCCACAGCATCCTGTTCGCCGATGGCAGCAAAAAGACCCTGGGCCTGATCTACCCCGGCGGCTACCACTTCGGCACCGACAAGGCCGAGCGCATGGAAATTGTCGCCGGAAGCTGCGAGGTGAAGCTGGATGGAGGTGATGCCACCGCCTCCTATGCGGCAGGCCAGTTCTTCGACGTCCCTGCCAAGTCCGGCTTCGACATCACCGTCGCCTCGGGCATCTGCGAGTACATCTGCTCCTTCATCGACTGACCCCTGTCCGGGCAACCATGTTTTCAGCAAGGCGGCCGGGTTTCCCTGCCGCCTTGCTTGCGCACAGGCACGTCACTTCAACCTCGCCCACTCCTCGCGCAGCACCGGCAGAAGGATCTCCGTCCATCGGGCGTAGCCAGCTGGGCTGAGGTGCAGGAGGTCGTCGACAAAGAAGGCGCGCACAGGCCTGCCATCGGCGTCCGCCAGGTAGCTGTGGCAGTCCAGGAACCGCACCCAGCCCCTGCCCTTCGCCCACTCTTCGAGCCTTTGGTTCAACTCCCTGACCTGCGGGATCTGTGCCTCGCGCTTGAGGGAGATCTTCACGGACGTCAGGATGACCCGGGTCGATGGCAGGCGCTGGTGCACCAGCTCCAGAAACTTCGTGTAATCCTCAAAGGCCTCCTGCACGCTGAGCTTCGCATTCAAATCATTGCTGCCGGTGTAGGTGACGAGGATCTTCGGCTCATGACGGAACACCACGTTCTCGGCATAAACGCTGAGGTCGTTGGCCACGCTGCCGCCGAAGCCCCGGTTCAGCACAGGCAGGCCGGGGAAATCCTCCTGCAGGGTCGTCCATCGGCGGATGCTGGAGCTGCCCGTGAACACGATCCCGCCCTTCTCCGCAGGCTGGCTGGCAAAGGCCTGGATGTACTTGGCAAAACGCTCCGGCTTCGGTCGCGGCGTCTCGGCATGAAGAAGTGAAAAGGCGGCGGCGACGGCCAGGCAGAGACGCACAAACGATGACATCATGCCCCGGGTTCTAACGGGCACCCCCGGCCTCCTCAAGCATCATTTTCCAGAGGCGCTGTCCTGGATGTCATGCTCGCCCTCGTTCACCACCAGCGGCTTCAGCTTAACGTCCTGGACGCGGTTGCCACGCAGCACCTGGGCTGAGCCGGACAACGAAATGCCGTTCCTCCCCGCCCCCTCGATTTCATTGTCCTCAAAACGGTTCTTCGCCGTGCCCGTGGCGACCTGGATGGCATTGCCCTGGATGTTCCGGAAGCTGTTCGACTTCACGACATTCCCTTCATTCAATCCTGGCTGCCGACACCAGCGCCAGAGATTCAGGCCCAGGCCGCAGTCACTGACCTCGTTGCCCCGGATCTGGCACTTGCCGGCGTCATTCAGCTCAAAGGCGACCCTGCAGCGGGTGATGCGGTTGTCGGCCGCGACCGCCTCTTCGGTAAAGTGGTCGAAGTCCACCGCCTCGTCGTTGCAGTCCCGGATGCTGCAGCGCTCGACACCTGCGTTGGCAACACTGTAGAAGGCGACGCCGCGTCCGAAGAAATTCTGCAGGATGCAGTCTCGCACCGTGATGTCCCTCGGCTTCGGCCCTGTCGGTCCTTTTTCATAGCCATACTGCCCTGAGGCAAACACCCCGCAAAGCTGGGCATGGCCCTGCACCGGCGGATCCCCGTCCACCCGGCCACCATCCAGGACAAGGTTGGTGAGTTCAATCGTCTCACAGGCACCGCGGATCTCGATCAGGTTGGGTGCGTCTTCATGACGAATCACCGTTCCGGCGGCTATCGGATGCCTCAGGGGCTCCTTCAGCAGAAACTCACCCTCCAGCACTTCCTGAATGACCGCCAGAACGTACGGTCTGGGCTTTCCGGTGAAGCTGTCGACATCCCCATCCGCCTCTAAATGCAGCCGCATCCCCGGCTTCCATCCACGGGCGGCCCTGACCTTCAGACGAGTCGATCCGACGACTGCGGCCTCGGTGCTCTCCGCATAGGCCAGCGGTGGCAGCTTGAGCACGCACTGCTCACGTTCCAGTCCCCGGAGGGCAAGCTTTTTGGCGTCCTTGATCAGCAGCCCGGCAGGCAGAACGTGCTCGCCTGGAGGAATGGTCACGACTCCACCTCCCGCCTTGATGGCCTCGTCGATCCACTTTTGGATCGGCGCCTGGGCCGATGCCACAACACTGGCGGCCAGACACAACAGGCAGGGGATGAGCAAACGGATCATCCCATGAACTCGCAGTCTTGCGGCGGCTTCTTGCGGGAAACTGCGGCGATGCAGCGGCTCAAGGACGGGCTTCAGCCACAGGGGCCTTGGTTTCCCCAGTCACCTTGGCGGCCGCCTGCTGGGAAGGTGGCACGCGGAAGAGCTTGCCCGTGTAGGGATCCTTGACCGTGTCACCCGGAGCAAGGCCCGTCACGTCCACCAGCTGATGGCTCTGGGCATAGGGACTTGTCACCATGCCAGGACGCCCGGACACAGCGGAGCCATAGGGCAGTTCCATCGTCGGCTTCGCCGCAGGCGTGGGGGGCGAAATGGCGGCGGCTTCCTTGGAGGTGGCTGAAGGAGCAGCGGCCACGGGCGTCGGCGCAGGCGTGACACTGTCCGTCACCGAAGGAACCGGCGCTTCAGGACGTGGACTGCGACGAATCGGCTCGGCTGCTGAGGCAATCCTGGCACGGTAGGGAGTGCGCGTGTAATCTGAACGAAGATGCCTGTTGGTATGATAGGTGGTCCGGTAGGGCACGGGATGCACCGCGCGCGGAGTCGCATAGCGCTTCTGCTGAAGATCCTGCGCGGACTGGGCCTGGGCGGTCAGCAGCGGAACGGACGAATAAGACGCAGGCTGAACCACGGAGTAATCTCCGCCCCAATAGGCAAAGAGCCCTTTGCTCTGGATGACACGCATGGCCTCGTTGGGAGGCAGCTTGCAACTGGTCAGGAGAGCTGCGGAAAGCACGAGCGGCAGCACTTGGACCACGCGGGAGAGGGATGACGATTTCATGACTTGGGTGGCGGGAGAATATAAAAGCCACAAAATATGTGACTTGTGGTAAAAATCGGGAAAAACCACCCTTCCAGCAAGCCTGAAGTCGCAAGGAATTTGTCAGATTCTCAATTTTCAGAACCCTATCCATCAACCCCTGTTAGCGAATTTTGGCGTCAGGAAGCTCGCTCTTCACCCCATCATCGATTGGCATTTTGTCCGTCGTCTTGTCGAGACCGGTGTCCAGCATCAGCTTGGCTAGCCGTGCCTGAAGCTCGGTGACGGTGGCGGCAAGCTCCGGCCTGCTGATGAGGTTCTTCGTCTCCCCTGGATCAGCCTGAAGGTCATAAAGCTCGGCCATGTGACGATCCGGACTGCCGTCGCCATGCGGGTAGTGGATGTATTTCCAGCGGTCGGTGCGGATCGCACGGACGTTGGGCGTGTAGGGGAACTGCTTCTCGTAGTTGTAATGATAGAACCAGGCGCTGCGCCATTCAGGGTCGCCTTCCCTGACAAGCTTTACCCAGGATCTACCATGAGACCTGGGAAGGGCGGGCGCGCCGCAAAGCTCGAGAACACTCGGAGCGATGTCGACGGTCAGCATCTGCTGCTGGATGACCTTTCCCTGTCCGAGTCCCGCTGGAAAACGCGCCACCGCCGGGATGCGCAGGGAGGCTTCATGAGCGGTGCGCTTGTCCACCATGCCATGCTCCCCTTCAAGCAGGCCGTTGTCCCCCATGAAGACGACCAGGGTGTTGTCGAGCTGTCCCGTCTCCTCCAGCCAGGCCCGCAGGCGGGCGACGCTGTCATCAACACTGAGCACGGTTCCCCAGTAGCCATGCACCATGTTTTCGAAGTCCTTCACCGCCTCGGGACGGTCATCCGGAAACTTTTTCCTCCATTCAAAGAGGGGGCCGTAGATGCCGTGCCAGGTGTAGAGCCGCTGTTTGATCCAGGCCGGCTTGTCATCAAGCTGGAAGGAGGTCGCCGGATACGGCACACGCACATCGTCAAAGGCGTGCTCGTATTTCGGCTCCGGCGTGTAGAAGCTGTGTGGTGCCTTGTGGCCGATAAAGGCGCACCAGGGCTTGTCCGGCTTCTGCTGCTTCAGCCAGTCCAGGGCGAGGTCGGTGACCACCGTGGTATAGTAGCCGGGGATGACCTTCCTGCCCTTGCCGTTCAGGTTCCATTCCGTGTCGAAATACTTGCCCTGCCCCTTGTGGGTGACAAAGACATCAAAGCCGGGGCGGGGATCGTCATTGTCCTCGCCCATGTGGTACTTGCCGAAGTAGGCGGTGGCATAACCGTTTTCATGAAGAATGCCGGGAAAGCTCGGCATCGAGGCGGGATACTCGGTAAAGTTGTTGGTGACGCCGTGGGTATGGGCGTAAAGGCCGCTCAGGATGCTGGCACGACTGGGTGAGCAGAGTGAGGTGGTGCAGAAGGTATTGGCAAAGCGCACGCCCTCTCCGGCAAGACGGTCGATGTGAGGCGTCTTCACATGCCTGGAGCCGTAGCAGCCGAGGGCGTCAGGGCGAAGATCGTCACACAGGACAAAAAGGACATTGGGCCGCGAGGCGGCGGAGGCGGAACTCCACAGGACGGAAAGAGAAGCGAGGAAGGCCAGAATGCGCATAAAGGAGGAACCTGATGGAGACGAAGGCAGAACCCCGGAGATTTCAACACACTCACTGCCAGCGAACCTGTTTTGAAAAAAGAAACGCCGCCTGTTTCCAGGCGGCGTCTGAGGGAGAGCAGTCTTGAGAGCTCGGACAGGCTTACTTCTTCGGAACTTCCGCGATCGTCTTGAGGACGCGGGAGGCGATCTGGTAAGGATTGCCCTGGCTGTTCGGACGACGGTCTTCAAGGTAGCCCTTGTAGCCGTTGTTGACGAAGCTGTGCGGCACGCGGACGGAAGCACCGCGGTCAGCCACACCCCAGGAGAACTTGTCGATGCTCTGGGTTTCGTGCAGGCCGGTGAGGCGCATGTGGTTGTCCGGACCGTAGACGGCGATGTGCTCGTGGCAGTTTTTCTCGAAGGCGGCCATGAGGGCGAGGAAGTATTCCTTGCCACCGACTTCACGCATGTGGGCGGTGGAGAAGTTGCAGTGCATGCCTGAGCCGTTCCAGTCGGTGGCGCCCAGGGGCTTGCAGTGGAACTCAACGTCAATGCCATACTTCTCGCAAAGGCGGATGAGAATGTATCGGGCTACCCAGACCTGGTCGGCGGCGGTCTTGGAACCCTTGCCGAAGATCTGGAACTCCCACTGGCCCTTGGCCACCTCGGCGTTGATGCCTTCGTGGTTGATGCCTGCGTCCAGGCAGATGTCGAGGTGCTCCTCGACAATCTGGCGGGCGACGTCACCAACGTTCTTGTAGCCGACGCCGGTGTAGTAGGGACCCTGGGGGGCTGGGTAGCCGAATTCCGGGAAGCCGAGGGGGCGGCCGTCCTGGTAAAGGAAATATTCCTGCTCGAAGCCAAACCAAGCGTCCGGATCGTCAACGATCGTGGCGCGGTCATTGGAGGCGTGGGGGGTGCCGTCCGCATTGTAAACCTCGCACATGACGAGGACGCCGTTCTTGCGGGTGCTGTCAGGATAGACGGCCACGGGCTTCAGCACGCAGTCGGAACTGCCGCCGGGTGCCTGCTGGGTGGAGGAGCCGTCAAAACCCCAGTTCGGAAGTTCTTCGAGCTTCGGGAAGCTGGCGAAATCCTTCAGCTGGGTCTTGCTGCGGAGGTTGCGGACAGGCTCGTAGCCGTCGAGCCAGATGTATTCGAGTTTGTATTTGGCCATGGTTGTGGTGTTTCGACTTGGGTTTGAGGTTGCCTGACGGGTTGGATGCAAACCTCCCCGTGGAAGCGATGCTTTGATAGAGCACAGCCCATGCCAGCCGGGAAGAGTTTTTTCCTGGTTTTGGAGAAAACTTTTGCCTCTTAAAACTCACCGCCAAGAGCCAGATGCAGGTCCGCACGGTTGCGCAGGCGCTGCGCCTGCACGGCGTTCAAAGCACTGCGGGCATCAAAGGCCCTCTGCCGGGCATCCAGAAGGGTCAGCACGTCCGTCAGCCCCTTTTCATACTGCCCACGGGCCAGGGTTTCCGCACGCTCGGCCTCCGCGGCTGTCCGCGCCAGGGCTTCAGCCTGATCCCTGAGAAAAACATCAGCTGCCAGCGCGGTTTCGACCTCCCGGAAGGCCGTCAGGACGCTGTTGGCATAGGTCTGAAGCTGCTCCTCATAGCGAGCCCGGGTCTGCTTGACCGTGGCCAGGATGCGGCCGCCCTGGAAAAAGCTCTGGGTGATGTTGCTGGCAATGCTCCACATGGCCGCCTCAGGCACCAGGAGATCATCCGTTTCCTGAGAGGTGCGACCGTACTCCCCTGTCAGGCGGATGCTGGGCAGAAAGGCCTTTTTTGCCGCACTCTCGAGGTGAAGGGCCGACTCCAGGCGCCGTTCGGCGGCGCGCAGGTCCGGTCGGCGCAGGAGCAGTTCCGAGGGCAGCCCGGCAGGCACGGCCCGCTTCAGCGACGGCAGTCCACCCAGGCCGCGCTCGGCTCCGGCCGGATAACCGCCCATGAGCACCTCCAGGGCACGCCGTGACTGGTCCACCGCCGCCCGGCGCTGCTGCACGGTCGCTTCCGCCCGGGCCAGGTCCGCCCTGCCCAGGGAGACATCCAATGCCGCCCGGTCCGGATCCAGCCCGCGCTCCATCTGCCGTTCCAAAATCGCCTGCTGCATCCGGCGTGTACTGACGTTTTCCTCCGCCAGACTCAGCTGCGACTGGGCCTCGGCCAGAGTGACCGCCGTCCTCACCGTGTTGGCAGCCAGTGACAGCCTCGCTCCGTGATAATCCTCTTCAGCAGCAAACTGACGCGCCTTGGCCGCACGGCGCTGGTCGGCAACCCGTCCCCAGAGATCGACCTCCCAGGAGACGTTCAGCGGCAGCCTGAAACGGTTGTTGATGAGGTTCAGACCCGTAAATCGCTGCCCGGCAGGTGCCTGCTGACGGCTTGCCCCAAAGCTGCCGGCGATCTCCGGGTAAAGGGCGGCGCCCGCCTGCACCGTCTCCGCCCGGGCCTGGGTCAGACGCGCGGAAGCCGCCTTGAGGCTCGGGTTCGCCTCGATCGTCCGGTCAACCAACCGGCGAAGGTCCGCGCTGTTGAACTCATCCAGCCATCCCGTCGCCGCCGAGGCATCGATCTTCGGCAGGGCGCTCCACTTTTCCGGAGCCGTCGCGTGCAGGCTCCCCACATCCTCCTTCATCCTGCCCGCACCCAGCGGTGGCAGAAGTCCACAGCCGCTCAGCAGCGGGCACAGCATGATGACAAGGACGGTTCGGGGCATCAGAAACACAGCCTCCAGGCTGCATGGGAGGCGGCCTGCGACAAGGTGAAATGCGACGGCTCCGCGTGAATCACGCAAATAGGTCAAGCACGGGCTGGCCCTTGTCGGCGACGGTGAAGGGACGCTTGTTCGGCGAGAACAGCACCTGGTCAAGCGGCAGGCCTAGGGCGTAGCCGATGCTCGCATTGAAGTCAGGAACGCTCACCTTGCCCTCGGTGACCTCGATGCCCCTGTCGGTCCTGCCATGGACATAACCAGCT
Organism: Prosthecobacter sp.; assembly: GCA_044345155.1. Classification (GTDB taxonomy): domain Bacteria; phylum Verrucomicrobiota; class Verrucomicrobiia; order Verrucomicrobiales; family Verrucomicrobiaceae; genus Prosthecobacter. Next base: position 23,044 of record JBIJBP010000031.1, read on the forward strand.
TTGACACCACCGCCCCAGAGCACGCTGGAGAAGGCCTTCGGGTAATGGTCACGTCCTGCGTTCTGGTTGATCTTCGGCGTGCGGCCGAACTCGGTCGTCAGCACCACCAGCGTCTCCTCAAGCAGGCCGCGCGACTCCAGGTCGCCCAGCAGCGCTCCCAGGGCCTGGTCGAGCTCGGAGATCTTCTCCGGCAGGCGTGAGTAGATCTCCTGGTGCATGTCCCAGCCGCCGTTGCCGACCTCGACATAACGAACTCCATGCTCAAGCAGGCGGCGCGCCAGCAGGCAGCCCTGGCCGAACTTGCCGCTGCCGTAGCGCTCCTGAAGCTCCGCAGGCTCGCCGGACAGGTCAAAGGCCGTGAGGTCGGCGCTTTTCATCACACGCACCGCCTCGCGATAGACGTCGGCGTAGGCGCGGACGGCGCTTTGGTCGTAGGCCTTCTCAAACCCGGAGTTCAGGCGTGCGCTGAGGCCGAGGCGGTAGTCAAAGTCGCCTTCACTGAGGCCGGCCAGGCGTCGGCTGTTCTGAAGACCGGTGGAGGGATCGTTGATCACCAGAGGCTGGAAGGAAGCCTCGAAGAATCCGCCGCCCGGGTGCTTGCTGTTGTCACTGATCACCACCGTGCCGGGCAGGTCGGGATTGCCCTTGCCCTGGAACTTCTGCAGCCAGGCCCCCATGGTCGGATGCCGTGTGCCGCCCCGAAGGGTGTAGCTGGTGTGCTGGAAGTAGTTGCCCTGCTCATGCGCTCCCTGGGTGCTGGTCAGGCCGTTGATCACCGTGGCATGATGCATGAACTTCGCCACCGTCGGCAGTCCGGCTCCGATCTGGATGCCGTCGGCGCTGGTCCTTATCACCTGCGTCTCCCCCATGGTGTCGGCGCCGGGCACGCAGCCAAAGGTGTCTAGATGCGTCATGCCTCCGGACATGTAGAGATAGATCACGTTGCGGGCGGTCGGCACCTGCTTCGCCTTGGAACTGCCGTCAAAGATGGCGCCCGCCCTGCCTTCAAGCAGCGGCAGCATCGAGACGCCGAGGCAGGACTTGGCGAGCCCAAGCACGAAGTCGCGCCGGCTGGAGTCGTCAGTGGTGAAACGTGTCGGATTCATGGATGGGTCCTTTCTGAATGAACTGGGGCTGCCCTGCCTACTGGATGAAGAGAAACTGCGATCCTGTCAGCAGCGCGTGGGTGACGTCCTCGACGGCACGGGGGCCGCGCTCGGCGAGAACTCCGGAAAGAACCGCGCGCTCCTGGCTCGTCGGCCTGCGGCTGAGCAGCGCGGTGTAAAGCAGATCCATCTTTTGTTCGGCGGAGCCGGCCTTGCCAAGATGCAGGCTGAGGCTCGACACCGGACTGGTGACGGCCTGCACGATCGGGCCGTTGAGCAGGGTGAGCGCCTGGGGCACCGATGCGTCGGCGCTGGCGTTTTCAATCACTTCACGGTCGCTCTGCCCGAAGGTGCGCAGCAGGTGTCCCGCACGGGCCGGGCTTGGCAGCTCGGAAGCGCGGACGTTCAAGCCCTGCACGTTCTTCGCGGTCTTCTTCAGCTCGTCCAGGTAGCGCTTCCGCTCGGCCTTCCCCATGCTGGCAAGCTTTTCCTTGTCGATCATCGGAGCCTTCTTCGAGTCAGCCTGCTTGGCATTGTAGCCGCGGCGCAGGTCGCTGGCACGGTCCTCGCCGAGCAATGCCTCCAGGATGTCCTGGCCCGCTTCGCGACGGAGCTTGCTGGCCTGCTGCGCCAGCTGCTTGCTGTCGATGGCGCTCATGCCGCCCTCCTTTTCCTTGCCCGCGGCAAGCCGGGCGCGCATCTCGGCGAGCTGCTTCTGGTTGGCCGCCAGGCGCGCGGAGGCTTCCTTCGAGACCTGGATCAGCCCCTCCACCCCCTTGGACTTCACGGTGTTCAGGAAGAAGGCCAGGTCGTCCAGATACTGATGCAGGCGATCGTTTTCCGTGTCGACCATGTCATCGACATTGCCGGCGGTGAGCGTCACCAGGGAGTCCCAGACCTGTTCGGCGCTCATGCGGCGCAGCAGCGGGCCGGTGAAGTGATAGCTGTCGCCAAGCGCCACCTCCCGGGTGCTGGCCATGCCCTGGTAGGCCTCCGTGTTGTAAAGCACGCGCAGGAAGGACTTCAGGCTGTAATTCTTGTCGATCATCAGCCGGGTGAGATACTCCATGAGCGCGGGGTTCGAAGCGACGGTGGAATCCGTCATTTCATCAACGGGCTCGATGAGCCCGAGGCCGAAGACCTTCTTCCACATGCGGTTGGCGATGACGGTGGTGAAGCGCGGATTCTCCGGGCTGGTCATCCAGCGCGCGAAGGCGGCCAGCGTGGTCTCGCCTCCCAGCGGCGCGGCCTCATGACCAAACATGACCTTGGGCTGGATCTGCTGACCAGGCCTGCCGTTGCTGTACTTGTAGTCATGCGGAAGTGCGGGCAGCTTTCCGTCCTGCCAGCTGATGTTGGTGTAGCGCAGCGGCTTCATCACGTCGCCCATGACCTGACGCACCTGGTTGAGCTGCTCCTTGTCCACCTTGGGCTGCAGCTCCTTGTCCGAACGCATCTTTTTGGCGTACTCCTTCCGCTCCTCCTTGGTCATGGCCTTCATGGCCTCCTTGTCCAGCTCACCCGGCTTCTTGAACTTGAGGTAGTCGTTACCGCCTCCCCGCGTGTTCATGCCGTAGGTGAACGCAGCCATGCCGTAGTAGTCCATCTGCGACCACTTGTCGAAGGGGTGGTCGTGGCACTGGGCGCAGACGATGCTGGTGCCAAGAAAGACCTGAACGGTGTAGGCTAGGTGGTCGAGCTTGTTCTCGTCGCGCATCCAGAAGCCGATGCTGCCGCTGTCCCAGGTGCCGCCCTCGGTGGTGATGAGCCTGCGTACCATTTCATCATAGGGCGTGTTGGCCTTGAGCTGCTTCTTCATCCACTCTTCATAGGCCTCGGCCGTCAGCCTGCCCTTGACGTTGTCCGTCATGCGCAGCACGTCGGCCCAGTAGTTGAACATGTGGCTCGTGAAACCGTCGCCGGCGAGCAGCTGGTCGATCAGCTTCGCACGCTTCTGCGGGTCGTTGGAACGCAGGAAGGACTCCGTCTCCTCCACGGTCGGGATGCGCCCGGCGATGTCGAGGTAGAGCCGGCGCACGATCACCTCGTCAGGCGCGGGAGCATTGGCCTGCAGGCCGTTCTTCTTCCAGCCTTCGGCGAGGAGCTGGTCGACCCTGGCAGCCTCGGGAAGCACGGCGGCCTGGAGGCAGCAGGCAAGCAGGGTTGCGGCAAGCAGGAGGGGGGTGGTCTTCATGGCACGGGAAGGCTTTCGGCGCCTGAAACGGCAGGATGCGCGCAATCTTTTGCAAAAAAGAAGGTTAGTCCGGCCGGGCTAGTCCGTGCGCCGGGCCCGCCCCCCGCCGATTCCATGCCAGCAGGACGCCGCCCCCAGCGTTCTATCTCCTGCTGCGCCGATTCCCGCCGGATTGGTTTTGCTTTTGCTCGCAGGATTGTCGCATCCTATCTTCATGACCTGGCTCTTCCCCCTCTACCTGCTCGGCGCCGGCGCGGTCATCGCGCCGATTCTGATGCATCTGCGCCGCCGACCGCCACAGGACCGGGTGGAGTTCAGCTCCCTGATGTTTCTGGAGGCGCAGACGCCCGTGCCGGTCAGCCGCAGAAGGCTGGAAAACTGGCTCCTGCTCCTGCTGCGCTGCCTGCTCCTCATCCTGCTGGCGCTGATGTTTGCACGGCCTGTCTGGCGTGCTGAAAACGATGCCTCCGCCGCTCCTCGCAACGCCACGCTCCTTCTTCTGGATGACAGCGCCTCCATGCGGCGCGGAGACCTGTGGCGGCAGGCCGGGACTGAAGCCCTGCGGCGCATCTCCAGACTCGAATCCGGTGAACGGGCGGCGGTCGCCCTCTTTGCGAAGGACCTGCGCCTGCTCTGGTCCTTCGATGAAGACAGAACCTCCGCCTCGGCCCGCATTTCGTCATTGAAGCAGAGGCTTGCGGAGCTTCAGCCCGGCTGGTCCTCCACCAACCTCGGCTCCGCCCTGGTCGAGGCCTGCGCAGTCTTCAGCCGCACGCCGGAACTGCGCGGCATGAACCGGCGCATCGTCCTCATCTCAGACCTGCAGGAAGGCTCGGACATCGAGGCCCTGCGCAGCCAGGTCTGGCCGGAAAACATCACTGTCGAGGTCCACCGGATCGAGGCCCCGGATATCGACAACCTCACGCTGTCACTCGCCGCAAATGCGCCTGAAACCTCCGGAAAGGCAGCCTCGCCGGGCATGACTCGCCTCAGGGTCAGCAACACCCGCGGCTCCAAGGTTTCGGAATTCAGCCTCCACACCACACCACCGATCAACGGTCATCTTCCTCCCGGTGCCAGCCGGGTCATCAGTGTTCCCCAGCCCGGTTCTTCCGTCACCCTGAACGGTGACGGCTGGGACTTTGACAACACGGTCCACATCGCCCCCCCGCAGCCAAGAAAGGTGAAGATCGCCTTCATCGGTGATGACAAAACGCGTAACGAGGCCTCCAGCCCGCTTTTTTACCTCAGCCGCGCGCTGCAGCCCACGCCGGTTCTTCGGCCTGAACTCGTCGTGCTGCCGGAAAGCACCGCCAGCCTTCCTGAAGATGTCCAGATGGTCTTCCTCGCCGGCCCGCTGCCAAAGGCCAGCCTGCGCGACTACCTAAGCTCAGGCGGGTTTGTGGTCGCCGTGATCACGGATCATACCACGCCCGGGGACCTTGAAACCCTGACTGGAACCGCCGCCGCAGGCTGGAAGATCAACCAGCTCCCGGCCGGCCCGACGGAAGATTATGCCATGCTGGCCGAGGTGCAGACCTCCCATCCCCTGCTCCGTCCTTTCGACGATGAACGCCTGCGCGACTTCACCAAGCTGCGCTTCTGGCATCATCGCCGCGTCACCCCTCCTGCAGCCGGCGGCTTCACGATCCCGGCACGTTTTGACGACGGTGACCCGGCCATGATCGCCAGGGTCGTCGCTGGCCGAGGCACCCTGCTGATGCTCACCAGCGGCTGGCACCCGGCGGACAGCCAGCTCGCCCTCAGCACCAAGTTCGTCCCGCTGCTCTATGGCTGGCTGGAGGCGGCCGGGTTCCGCAACGAACGCCCTGCGTCATGGCTGGTCGGGGACCTGCTACCTAACCAGAATTGCACCACGCTCACCCTGCCCGGCGGAGGCTCCCGCACGCTCAAGCCTGGGGAAGGCTTCATCGCCGGGATGCCGGGCCTTTTCACCCTCTCCGGAGACGGCGGCGCCTCGGAGCAGATCGCCGTCAACATCGCCCCCGATGAGGGGCGCGTCGCACCGATGGATCCGGCCGGGCTGCGCGAACTCGGCGTCCGTGTCGAGGCGGGCGCCGCCTCGGTGGCGGCCCGTGCCGCCGCCAGGGAGCAGCTCGCCCTCAATGAGGAGGAGGGCCGCCAGCGCGCCTGGGCCTGGCTGCTTGCCCTTCTGCTCGTGCTGCTCGCCCTGGAAACCTGGCTTGCCGCCGGAATCCAGCCTTCAAAACCCGCACGGCCCCGCCCCGCCTAACCAAAAGCACCCATTCGCGGCCGAGGCCGCCGCCCACCACTCCAACCAGGTTCAAGCCATGATCGAAGCCGAGATCCTCAGGGAAAAATTCCGGGACAGCGCCGCAGCGCTCCAGAAGCTGCTGAGGCAGCGTTTCGTCATCCTCTTCCACCTTGCGCTCTGCCTGGTCCTGGCGGTCGTCAGCCTGCACCCTGAGTGGCTGCCCAAAGGCGTGCGTGTCCGCTTTCTGCCGCTCCTGATGCTGCCGCTCGCGGCGGCGGCCGTCCTCTCATGGTGGAGGCATCGGCGCAGGCCCTCCCCTGTCGAGCTTGCACGCGTCCTGGAGGAAAAGGACCCGGAGCTCAACGGCCTGGCCATCACAGCCGCCGAACTGCTGGGAAAATCCGAACCCACCTTTCTGGATAGGCGGGTCATCTCGCAGTGCTCCGATGCCGCAGCCGCCAGGGACTGGAAAAAACTCCTCCTCGGCCGCCGCGAGGCCGCCTGGGGATCGCGCAACCTGGTCGTCGTCACGCTGCTTCTGGTCGCCTGCATCTTCATCTCAAGTCGTTCGGTCTGGCGTCACGACCACAGGCCCAGGGCCGCAGCCTCCGCAAAAACCCCGCCAGCCCCGGAAGCACCCGCCTATGCGGCCACGATCACCCCCGGCGATGTCGAAATCGAAAAGGGTTCGCGCCTGGTCGTCGAGGCGGCCTTTGCCGGCGACGTGCCGGCGGAGGCGGTCCTGGTGGTCAATGATCCGGACGGTGGCGAGCGCGACCGCATCCCCATGCGCCTCACCGTCGATGAAAAGGTGTTCGGCGGCATGATCACGCGGGTGGACAAGGATGCACTGTATCATGTCGCGTTCAGTGACGGAAAATCGCGCGAGCACCGGATCACCACCTTCGTCCATCCTGCGCTTGAACGAGTGGACGTGAAGATCACCCCGCCGGCCTACACCCGGCTGCCTTCGCGTGAAATCCGCAACACGATGAAGGTCTCGGCTCATGAGGGGAGCAGGATCGAGTTCACGCTCAAGGTGAACAAGCCGGTCAAGGACGCCGAGCTGTTCGGCGAGGACAAAACCATCCTGCCCCTGAAGCCCTCCGCAGCCGATCCAACTTTGCTCACCGCAACCCTGGGGGCGGACAGGTCGCAGAAATGGCGCGTTCATCTGGTCGATGACAGGGAGCGCGCCAACAAGAACCCGCCCTGGATCACCGTCACCGTGCAGACCAACCAGCTCGCGAAGATCGAGGTCGTCTTCCCAAAGCGCGACGTGCAGGTTTCCCAGATCCAGGAGCTGCCGGTCGAGGCCCGCGTCTGGGATGACCTGGGCGTCAGCCGCAGCGGCGCCAGCTTCAGCATCGCCGGCCGGACCCGGGAGGTCGTCTTCAAGCACGGCCCCACGGCACCCGCCCAAAAGCAGGAGGTGAAGGAGCTGCTGGCGCTCGAAGGCGAGTCCACCCAGCCCCGCCAGCTCGTCAGCTACCACTTCTGGGCCGAGGACACCGGCCCCCAGGGCGAGGTCCGGCGGGCCATGAGCGACATGTTCTTCGCCGAGGTGCGCCATTTTGAAGACATCTTCCGCGAAGGCGAATCACCGCCCGGTGATCCCGGCAAGGAGCCGAAGGGCGGCACCGACGAGCTCGTCGAGCTGCAGAAGCAGATTGTCAACGCCACCTGGCGCATCGTGCGCGAAACCAGCGCTGGCAAAACCATGGAAAACGCCGCGCCAGACGCCGCCGTCGTGCATCAGTCCCAAGGCATGGCGCTTGAGCAGGCCAAGGAGGCCATGGAAAAGGCCGAGGACACCAAGGTCAAAAACGCCCTCACGGAGGCCTGGAAGAGCATGAAGGACGCCCTCGGCCCGCTTGAGCAGGCGGCCGAACAAAAAAAGCGTGCATCACTGAACCAGGCGCTCGCCTTTGAGCAAGGTGCCCTGGAATGGCTGCATCAGGCCCAGGGCCGCGAGCACATGATCATGCGCTCCAAGTCCGCCAAGACCGCCTCCGGAAAGCAGAAGCAGATGCAGAACCAGCTCATGAACCTGGAACTGAAGCAGCAGGAGCAGCGCTACGAGGAGGAAAAGCAGGCAGGCGAGGAGCAGTCTGTCGAACAACAGGAAAACCTGCAGGTGCTGAACCGTCTCAAGGAGCTGGCCAGGCGCCAGGAGGCCCTGGCGGAGAAGATGAAGGAGTTGCAGAACCAGCTCGCCAAGGCGGAAACCGAGGAGAAAAAGGAGGAGCTGCAGAACCAGCTCAAACGACTGGAGGAGGAGCAGCAGCAGCTCCTGAGCGACATCGACGACCTTCAGCAGCGCATGGAGAAGCCCGAGAACGCCGCCAGCATGGCGGAGGCGAAGCAGCAGCTGGAGGCGACCCGCGAACAGGTCAGCGACGCCGCTGAAAAGCTGAAGCAGGAAAAGCTCTCCGAAGCCGCCAGCTCCGCCACCCGCGCCCAGCGCGAACTGGAAAAAATGCAGGAGGACTTCAAGCAGAAGACCGCCCGCAGGTTCACCGAGGAAATGAAGCAGATGCGCCAGCAGGCACGTGAAGTGGCGGACAAGCAGAGGCAGATTTCCGAAACCCTGGAAAACCAGAAGACGCCCGACGGTCCGAAGGACGACACCAGCGCCAGCCTCGACCAGATGCTCAAGGGTGGCGAAGTCGCCAGGCAGATCCAGGAGCAGCAGGAAAAGGTGGCCGGGCTCCTGGAAAACATGAAGCGCGTCAGCGAGCAGGCCGAGGGCAGCAACCCACTGCTTCACCGCCGGCTCTATGAAGCGGTCCGGGAGGCCAGGACCGGCGGGCTTGAAGAGCACCTGGATGATGCACGAATGCAGTCGCGCTACGGCCAGCGTGCCGAAGCTCAGGAAGCCGAACGCAAGGCCGGCAGCCTGGTCGAAAAACTGCAGCAGGGCGTGGACAAGGCGGCGGAAAGTGTCCTTGGCAGCGAGACGGAGGCCCTGCGCATGGCCAGGGCGGAACTGGATAAGCTGATCGACGAGGCGAAGGAGGAGGGCGGAAAAGCAGCTGGCGAACAGGCCGCCCCCAAGGAGGCTTCCAACCCGGCGGAGTCAGGCAAAAAGGGCTCCGCGGCCCAGGACAAGCCCTCTTCGGAAACAGCATCCGCCGGGAAGACCGAAGTGGGCAAGGGAGCTTCAGGCCAGGAAAACCGCACCGCATCCTCAACCGACAAACCAGCCTCCACCGAAAGTCCTGACAAAACTCGACCTGGACAGCCTAACCAAAAGGAAAGCATAACCCAAGGTCAGGCCCAAGGTCAGGCCCAAGGTCAGGCCCAAGGTCAGGCCCAAGGTCAGGCCCAAGGTCAGGCCCAAGGTCAGGCCCAAGGTCAGGCCCAAGGTCAGGCCCAAGGTCAGGCCCAAGGTCAGGCTCAAGGTCAGGCTCAAGGTCAGGCTCAAGGTCAGGCTCAAGGTCAGGCTCAAGGTCAGGCTCAAGGTCAGGCCCAAGGGGCGGGCGACCCCTCCGGCAATCCGTCTGCGGGAGGGCGTCAGCGTTCGTCTCAGCAGCTTGCTGTAGATCGTTCTTCTCAGCCCCGCAGTCCGGGCGAACGCAGCCTCGGTAGCGCAGCGGGTGCCTCCGGAGGTGGTGATGACGGCGATGCCTTGTTCTTCGACCAGGGTGCTGAAACCGTGAACAACCGGCCTTTCACCGGCGATGGCTACGACCGCTGGGCGGACCGCCTTCGCAATGTCGAGGAACTCCTGAACCAGCCGGAACTTCGTAACGAAGCCGCCAAGGTGCTCGACGATGCCCGCGAGATGAAGATCAACCATGACCGCAACGATCTCGCTCCCCAGGCCGAGCATCTTCAGCTTCGCATTCTCACACCGCTCGTGGAACTGCGTGACCGCGTGGCCGAGGAACTGGCGAAGCGTGATGCCAAAAACCCCACTGTCCCCATTGACCGTGACCCGGTGCCGCCTGCGTTCCGCGACCTGGTGAAACGTTACTATCAGGAGCTCGGCGGCGGTCAGTGAGCCCGGCCGGGCTGAACGCAAAACAAGTTGCCGCCAGGGTTTGGACTGCTAGCTAACAGACGGCCCAGGCCCACCGACCACCCCGTTTCACCCCATGATCGTCGCCCCCAAAATCCGTGGATTCATCTGCACCACCGCGCACCCCGCCGGCTGCGCAAAACATGTCGCCGAACAGATCGCCGTCGTCAAAGGCCGCGGCCCTGTCGCAGGCGCTCCCAAAAAGGTGCTCGTGATCGGAGCCTCCACCGGATACGGCCTCTCCTCCCGCATCGCCGCCGCCTTCGGTGGCAATGCTGCGACCATCGGCGTCTTTTTTGAAAAGCCCGGCGAGGCGGACCGCTGCGGCACGGCCGGCTGGTACAACACGGCCGCCTTTGAAAATGAAGCCCGCGCCGCCGGCCTCTACGCCCGCTCCTTCAATGGTGACGCCTTCTCCGATGCCATGAAACAGGAGGTCATCGCCGCCATAAAGGCCGACCTCGGCCAGGTGGACTGCGTCATCTACTCCCTTGCCTCCCCGCGCCGCACGCACCCGAAATCAGGCGAGGTGTTCAAATCCGTGCTCAAGCCCATCGGCCAGAGCTACACCAACAAAAACCTCAACACCGGCACCGGGGCAGTCAATGAAGTCACCCTCGACTCCGCCAACGAGGATGAGATCGCCCAGACCGTCGCCGTCATGGGCGGTGAAGACTGGGAGATGTGGATCGACGCCCTGCTCGAAGCCGGCGTGATCGCCCCCGGCACCCAGACCGTCGCCTACAGCTACATCGGGCCGGAACTGACCTGGCCGATCTACAAGAACGGCACCATCGGCCGCGCCAAGGAGGACGTCGAACGCGCCCAGCGCAGCCTCGACGCCAAGCTCGCCCCGCTGGGCGGCAAGGCCTGGGTTTCCGTGAACAAGGCCCTGGTCACCCAGGCCAGCAGCGCCATCCCGGTCGTTCCACTTTACATCTCCCTGCTCTACAAGGTCATGAAGGCCCAGGGCAGCCACGAGGACACCATCGAGCAGATGGACCGCCTCTTCCGCGAACGTCTTTACAACGGCGCCAGCCCTCAGCCCGATGAAGCCGGACGCATCCGCGTCGATGACTGGGAGATGGCGCCCGATGTCCAGAAGCTGGTCGATGACCGCTGGAAGATCGTCTCCACGGAAAACCTGGCCGAACTGGGTGACTTCGAAGGCTATCAAAGCAGTTTCCTACGACTCTTTGGCTTCGGCCTGGAAGGTGTCGACTACAACGCTGACGTGGATGTCGGCATCGGCATTCCCTCCGTTCCCGCTGCCGCCTGAATCGATCAGCGGGCTGCCATCAGCCAGCCGATCACCAGCACCCCCAGCACGATGAGGGCGACCACCCTCCAGAAACTCCCCGGGCTCATGTCCCGGGGCTCACCTCCGCCGCCGAACTCCCGGCGGACAAAGTCATCATAGTCAAAAGCCTCGTCGTCCGGCAGGTCCAGCCCGTCCGACTCCAGCGCATCCACGTTCCAGCCTGACTTCGCACAGGAGCCGCACTCATCACAGGCGACAGCACCCCTCGGCACCCACTCACCGCAGACGGGGCACTGGCCGGGAGGCTTGAAGCGGGCCATGGCAGAAAGCTGGTTAGGTCTTTAGATCATGCCAAGCTTCATCTTGCCCTCGATGGAGATCATGCCCTGGTTCCAGGCCGGCTCCCAGACAAGCTCGACGGCAGCATCGTCCATTTCCTCGATGGTCATGATCCGGCTCTGGGCGTCGGCGGCGATCGTCGGGCCCATGCCGCAGCCAGGGGCGGTCAGCGTCATCTTCACCACGGCCTTGTTCTTGCCGTCCTCGGTCTGCTCAACCCGGCAGTCATACACCAGGCCAAGGTCCACGATGTTCACGGGGATTTCCGGATCATAGACATTCTTGAGCTGGTTCCAGACCTGGGCCTCAAGGTCGCTGGCATCCTCGGGAACATTCGAGGATGAACTCTCCTGCTCCTTCTTCTCCGCCTCCGGATCAATGCCCAGGGCGTCCGCATCCTTCGCACTGATGCGCGCCAGGCCGAAGTCCGTCGCCACGGTGTAGGTCCCGCCGAGCGACTGGGTGATGATGACCTTCAGGCCCAGGGGCAGCTTGATGGTTTCACCGCTGGGAATCTGGACGGCTTCGACTTCGCGCTTGAGTTCGATGGAGGAATGCATGGGGGGGTGAAAGGAAAAGGCAGGGACCTGAGTTCAACGTCCGTCATGGCCTGCCTGGACGCCCTGTGAGATTGCAGGCTTGTCAGGGGGTGTCAACCCTGGTTCATCCGGCGGGCTGACACCCCTCATCCGGCATAAACCCGGTTGCAGAAGCGGCCTGCCGTGATGAAGTCCGCCTGATTCTTCCTGATGGACTGGGCCCACCCGAAACTTCTCCTGCTCGCAGTGCCGGCGTTCGCGCTGCTGCTGTGGTTTGAAGCCCGGTCAGCCCACCCCATGCACGGGCTCAGGAAACGCCTGCTGCTCATCACCCGCGCCGTGATCCTCCTTCTCGCCCTGCTGGCCCTAGCGGGCCCGGCCAGGGTGACCCACACGGGCAGGAAGGCCCTGGGCATCATCATCGACGCCAGCCAGAGCATGGGCGCGGAGGGATTGCAGAAGGCGCTGGATTCCGCACAAGAACTGCAAAGGCAGGCCGGCGAGACCACGGACACATTTTTAGTTCGGCTGGGAGGCCAGCCTGAGCTGATGGATCCCCGGGTTTCTCCCGATCCTGGGGCCATCCTCGAATGGCAGCAAAAAAACGGCGGTGACAGCCACTACGCCGCCGCCATTGATTACGCCCTCGCCCTTTTCCCGGCCGGCGCCAGCCGTGACCTGGTGATGATCGGAGACGGACACGAAACCCGCGGCAGCCTGATTGACGCCGCCCGCAATGCCGCCGTCGCCGGCACCCGCCTGCATGCCCTTCCCATCGCCGGTCCCCAGCGGCCTGATGCCCGAGTTCTTCAGCTCACTCCCAACCGCTCACGCCTCAACGAGGGAGCCACCCTGAAGCTCACCGCCCTGCTTGAGTCCACCATCGCCGCAAGCGCCACGCTGAAGCTCTATGAAAACGGCGTCCAGGTGGAGCAGCGAAAGGTGTCGCTGAACCCAGGCAGGCCCCAAACCGAAACCTTCACCCGCACCCCAGGCGTCCGGAACATCTACAAATACCGCGCCGTTCTCGACGATGTCACCGGCGACTCCCTGCCCGCCAACAACAACGCCCTCACCCTGGTGGATGTGCGCGGAAGACTCCGGCTTCTCTACATCGAAGGCGATTCCGCCGAAGGCAGCTACCTCATGCAGGCCATGGAAAAGGAGGGCGTGCAGCTTGAACTTCGCCAACCCGGCGGCATTCCAGGCACCCTGGAGGCCCTCTCCGGTTATGACGGCATCATTCTCAGTGATGTGCCGGCTCACCAGCTCGGCGAACCCACGATGAACGCCATGCGCGACTATGTGGACAAGCTGGGCGGCGGTCTGTTGATGCTCGGCGGACAGCAGAGCTTTGGTGTCGGCGGCTACTACCGCACCCCCATCGAGGACATCCTGCCCGTCCGGCTGAAGGCACCCGACGAGGAGGAGAAGCAAAGCGCCGCCGTCGCCCTCGTGATTGACCGCTCGGGCTCGATGGCCGGCGAAAAGCTGGAGATGGCCAAGAGCGCGGCCATCGCCACCGCCGAAGTCCTGGGACGCAACGACTCCATCGGAGTCTATGCCTTTGACAGCGAGGCCCATGTGGTCGCCCCGATGACACGCCTCACCTCGACAGGAGCCGTGGCCGGACAGATCGCCGCCGTTGCCTCGGGAGGCGGCACCAACCTCCAGCCCGCCTTTGAGCAGGCCCGCACCGCCCTGCAGCGGGTGAAGGCCAAGGTGAAGCACATGATCATCCTCACCGACGGACAGACCTCCGGCAGCGGCTATGAAGGGCTCGCCTCCCAGTGCCGTGGCGAAGGCATGACCATCTCCACCGTGGCCATCGGCGAAGGTTCGCATGTAGCCCTGCTCCAGGCCATCGCCAGCGCGGGCGGAGGCCAGGGCTACAGCACCATGGATGCAAGCACCATCACCCGCATCTTCACCCAGGACACCCTCATGCACACCGGACGCATGATCCGTGAGGAGCCCTTCGAGCCGGAGTTCGTGGAAAAACACCCCATGCTCACAGGCTTCGAAAAGTGGGATTCCCCCGCCCTGCTCGGCTATGTGAAGACGCTGCGCAAGGCAACGGCCCAGGTGCCGCTGGTCACGGATCTTGGCGACCCGCTTCTGGCGCACTGGCGCTACGGGCTCGGCAAAGTCACCGCCTTCACCAGCGACGCGAAAAGCCGATGGGCCTCGCTCTGGATCACCCGCTGGCCGGGCTTCAGCCGCTTCTGGTCCCAGGTCCTGCGGGAGACCGCACGCCCGCCGCAGGGCAGGCACATGGACCTCGCCGCCGTCATGGAGGGAGACGAGGCCAGGCTGCGCGTTGACCTTCAGCAGGACGCCGGCACACGAACCAATGACGCCCGTGTCGATGCTGAAGTTTTTTTTGTTGCTGCCGACGCCCTGGGAGCCCCCTTGAAGCCTGTCCAAAAGCTGGTTCTCAGCCAGACCGGCCCGGGACTTTATGAAAACGTCTTCAAACCGGACGAAGCCGGAGTCTACCTGATCCGCGCCCAGAGTGGAGCCGAGATGGTCTCCGCCGGGCTCGTGCATAATCCAAGCAGTGAGGCCAGCCTGGGCACAATCAATGAACCTCTGCTCCAGCAGGCGGCGAAGATTTCCGGTGGATCCCTGCTGCCCTCACCGAAGCTGCCCGTACTCAACAACACGCGGGCCGTGCAGTATGTCGAGCTGTGGCCCTCGCTGGTCATCGTCCTGCTGATTCTCTTCCTCATCGACACCGCCATCCGGCGCTGGGAGCATGTGCTCGGCATCTGGGAGCTGGTGGCGCGTAGAAGCCCGGCGCCCTGATCCAGCAGTTGACGTGTCCGGAGTCCGGCCGATGAACTGGCTCGTATTCCACTCCCGCCCATGACTCCCGACATCCTCTCCGCCCTCAACTGGCGCTACGCCTGCAAGGTCTTCGACGCCTCCAAAACCATCCCGGATGAAACCTGGGAGACGCTCGAACAATCCCTGGTCCTCACACCCTCCAGCTTCGGCCTGCAGCCCTGGAAGTTCCTTGTCATCCAGGACAAGGAACTGCGTGAAAAACTGGTGCCTCACGCCTGGAACCAGCGCCAGGTCGTGGACAGCTCTCATCTCGTCGTCCTGACCGTGCCCAAGGCGGTCAGCATTGAGCACGTCGATGCCAACATCGCCCGCATGATTGAGGTCCGCGGCGGTACGGCCGACGCTCTCGCAGGGTTCCGCAAGATGGTGCTCGGTTTCCGTGAAGGCCTTGAGGCCAGGGGCCAGCTGGAAAACTGGGCACGCTTGCAAAGCTACATCGCCCTCGGTCAGTTCATGCTCGCCGCCTCACTTCTCGGCATCGACACCTGCCCGATGGAAGGCTTCGTTCCGGCAAAATTCGATGAAATTCTCGGCCTGGAGTCCACCGGCTACACCACCTCGGTCCTCTGCCCCGCAGGCTACCGCAGCGCAGATGACCGCTACGCTTCCCTGCCCAAGGTCCGTTTTGAGCCCAAGGACGTGATCGCCCATCTGTAAGGCTTCGCCCCTGCCCCGATCCTTCATGTCACCTGCTGAGCGCATCGCCCTGATTCGAAGCGCCATGCCCGCCGAAGGCATGTTTCGTGACAAGGACTGGCTGCTCTCTCCCGAGGCTTTTCCGCTGAAGCCCGAAACCCGCGCCCTGATCCTGGCCCTCGGCCCTGCCCTGAGGGCCTTTCAGCGCGCCTGCAATCACCTCTACTTCGAAAGCCTCGGCCGCGAGGAACTCGGCTGGGTCTCCCGGCTGCTCGACCAGGGCAAGCCGGCGCGGGTGGTGGAGCTGGGGCGTAACCAGCTTTGGAAAAATGACCTGCCCGCCGTGCTGCGCCCAGACCTGGTGCTGACCGACGACGGCGTGATCATCGCCGAACTGGACTCGATTCCAGGAGGCATCGGCCTGACCGCATGGCTGAATGAAACCTATTCGGACCTTGGCCAGCCCGTCATTGGCGGCCGTGGCGGCATGATCGACGGATTTGCCTCCGCCTTCCCCGTGGAGGACATCCTCGTCTCCCGCGAATCCGCCGACTACCAGCCCGAGATGGAATGGCTGACGGGCAGGCTGAACGAACGCTCCCCAGGCCCGCCAAGGTCGGTGATGAACCCCTGGAACCTCACGCCTAACGAACTGCGTGGAGCCAGCATCTACCGGTTTTTCGAGCTCTTCGACCTCGACCAGGTGGACCTGTCCTTTGAAATGCTGCGCATGGCGGAACGTGGGGACCTGCGCTTCACGCCGCCCCTGAAAGCCTTCCTTGAGGAAAAGCTCTGGCTGGCCCTGTTTTGGTCGCCCGCGCTTCAGGAATGGTGGAGTCGGGCGCTTTCCGAGGATCACCGTGCCCTGCTTCAGCGCTGCATTCCCCAGGGCTGGGTGGTCGATCCCGCGCCACTGCCACCCCACGCAGTCCTGCCAGGACTGGATGTCCATTCCTGGCAGGAGGTAAAACGCTTCGGAGGCAGGCAGCGTGAGCTGGTTCTCAAGATCAGCGGCTTCTCCGAGATCGGCTGGGGCTCGCGCAGCGTGTCCATCGGCCATGACCTCTCCCAGGAGGAATGGGGGCGTGCCCTGGATGATGCCCTCGCAGCATTCGCGGATCACCCGTATGTGCTCCAGCGCTTTCATCGGGCAGACATGGTCGTGCATCCAATGTGGGATGACACAAAATCCGCCGTCGTGCCCATGAAGTCACGCGTGCGGCTCTGCCCCTACTTTTTTGCACCCTCGGGAACGGAGGACACAGAACTCGGCGGTGTGCTGGCCACGGTCTGTCCTGCGGACAAGAAGATCCTTCACGGCATGAAGGATGCGATGATGCTTCCCTGCGTCTGAACGTGCCCGCCCGGATCAGGAACGGGCACGTCCAAAGATGCAGGTTCAGTTTTCAGGTGCGGGTTGCTCAGGCGGTTCCGTGGATGCTTCCTCAGCAGCGGGGGCAGCCTCAGCAGGCTCGGATCCTTCCTCCTTGGCTGGCTCGGCCTCCTCCTCGTCGGGAATCACCGTCGCCACATCCTGGATGGTCTCACCTTCAGAAAGGTTCATCAGCTTCACGCCCTGGGCGTTGCGGCCGCATTCGCGGATCTCGCTCACCCGGATGCGCACGCTCTGGCCGCTGCTGGTCATCAGCATCAGCTCGTCGGCCTCCGCCACCGCCAGCGCGGCGACCACCTTGCCGGTCTTCTCCGTGACATTCATCGTGATGACGCCTTTGCCGCCACGGTTGGTCAGGCGGTACTCCTCAAAAGAAGTACGCTTGCCCAGGCCGTTCTCGGAAACCACCAGCATCTGCTTGGCAAAGTCGACCGCGGTGAGGCTTACCATGAAGTCGCCCTCCTCCAGACGGATGCCGCGCACGCCGATGCTGTTGCGGCCCACGGCACGGATGTCGTCCTCCTCGCAGCGGACGCACATGCCTTCATGGGTGCTCATGCAGATCTGGCTTTTGCCATCGGTCAGGATGACCTGGATCAGCTCGTTGCCGTCCTCGATGTTGATGGCGTTGATGCCGTCCTTGCGGACGTTCTTGAAGTCCTCGAGGGCCGTGCGCTTCACGGTGCCGTCCTTGGTGCCAAACAGCACGAAACGGTTCGGGCTCCACATGTCCTCGTCATCGGCGCCTGCGGCCTCGATGCGCAGGATCGCGGCGATCTTCTCCTCGGGGAAGCTGACCTTGAACTTCTGCCCGTCCTTCTCGCGCTCCACCGTCATGGCAGGACGGAGGTTCAGCACATTCTTGATGCTGCGTCCCTTGCCCGTGCGGGTGGCCTCCGGAAGCTGATAGACACGCTCCACATAGACACGGCCCGTGTTCGTGAAGAACATGAGGTAGTCGTGCGCGCTGGCGGTGAAGAGATGCTCGACGAAGTCGCCCACCTCGTCATCACCGCTGGCCTCACGCGTCTCCATGCCCTTGAGCCCCTTGCCCCCGCGGCCCTGAAGGCGGTATTCGGAGGCAAGCGTGCGCTTGATGTAGCCACGGTGCGTCAGCGTGACGATGTAGGGCTTGTTGGCGATGAGGTCCTCGATGCGGATCTCTCCCTCGGCGGCCTCGATCTTGGTCAGGCGCGGCGTGCCGTACTTGGCGCGAATCGCCTGGAGCTCCTCCTTGATGATCGTCAGCACGCGGATCTCGCGGGCCAGGATGTCGAGAAGGTCGGTGATCTCGGCCAGCACGGAGTCGTACTCGGCCTTCACCTTGTCCTGCTCCATGCCGGTAAGCTGGTAAAGGCGGAGTTCCAGGATGTGGTTCACCTGCACGTCGGTGAAGACGTAGCGGTCGCCCTTCACGGAGGGCTGGCTGCGGATGATGATGCCTAGCCCGCGCGCCGTCTCCGTGCTGAAGTCGAAGGCCTTGAGGCGGTGGAAGGCCTCCTCACGGTTGCGGGAGTCACGGATGATCTTGATGAAGTCGTCCAGGTGGCCGATGGCACCCAGGAAGGCCTCCAGCTTCTCGCTCCTTTCCTCCGCCTTCTTGAGCAGGAACCTCGTGCGGCGCAGCACGACCTCGCGGCGGTGCTCGATGTAGCAGGCGATTGCGTCCTTGATCGACAGCACGCGCGGGCGGCGGCTGTCGATGGCGAGCATGTGGATGGCGAAGCTCGTCTCCAGGGAGGTGTGCTTGAACAGGTTGTTCAGCACCACCTGGGCGCGGGCGTCACGGCGCAGGTCAACGACGACGCGGGTGTTTTCATCCGACTCGTCGCGAACGCCGGTGATCTCCGGCAGCACCTTCTCCTGGGC
>JBIJBP010000135.1:0-13697 GCA_044345155.1 Prosthecobacter sp.
GGGGGGGTACGGGGGGGGGGGGCTTCCTCACCGACGGACTGGCTGCCCTTGCGGCCCCAGGGCATGCGTCCGGTCGAGCTCTTGCCCAGGTTCAGCTCGGAAATCTTCGCCTGGATTTCAGCCGGGGTCAGGCCTCCGCCCTTGGCGTCCTCCACGGCCTCCAGCCTGCCTTTGTTGACGACCCGGGCGGTGCTTTGATACTCCTTCTCCGCCATGTCCACATCGGCCCTGGCGGTCATGACCTTCTGGTTCCAGTCTTCGATCTGGCCGTTGAGCGCGGCGATCATGGAGTTGAGCTTCTGAATTGTCGCAAAGTCCTGGGCGTCCTGGAGGTCCTGCATGACGTTCGCCAGCTCGTCGCCGAGGATCTTCTGCTGCTCGACGGCCTTTTCCCGTATTTCCTTGTATTCCTTGATCTCCATCATCAGGCCGGCCTCCAGCTTGTACTTCTCCGGATCGCGGTCCACGACGGTGCCGTCCTTGCGCGTGAAGGTGGGGCCGATGGCGGTGAGGAGGCCGTTGGCGTCCTCGTCGAAGACCTCGGAGCCGGTCAGCGCGCCGATGGCCTGACGTTTTTCCTGCTGGGTCTTGAGGGCGTTCGCAGAGGACAGGATGTCATCCTTGATCAGCTGCAGGGAGGCGAGGTTGACGGACGAGGGGTCGCCCATCTTGTCGAGGGTCTTCTGCAACTTGTCGGTCTGCTGCTTCGCTTCGTCCAGAAGCTGGGTCAGCCGTGCGTCGAGGGTGTTCAGCCCGGACTCCAGGGTGGGTGCCGAGGTGACGATGGTGCCGCCGTCCTGCGCGTTCACGGCCGCGCAGGAGAGGAGCACGAGGCAGGACAGGTGGCGTGGTTTCATGGCGTGGCAGGCGGCGGTTTATTCGACGACTTCGATGACGACCTTCCGTGGTTCGACGAGCACGCCGTCGGTGGTGACATGCTCGGGCACGGGCACTTCGTAATAGCGGCGCTGCACGGTCTCGCTGTCGCCGGGCCGTTCGGCGTCGCGCTTGATCCAGTAAAGCTCCTTGATGGCGTCGCTGCGGCCCTTGTTATAGCCGTCGAGGTACCTCTGGCGGACTTCGTTCTTTGCAAAGCTGTCGCTGATGGCTCCTGCGGCATAGCCGGCGACCGCTCCGGTGATGAGCCCGGCGTTGTCCTCCAGGAAACCGTCGTTGTTGTTGCCGTTGCCGTTGCCGCTGGAGGTGATGCTGGTGCTGGAGCCTCCGCCGGAGCTGGTGGCGCTGAAGCTGCCGCCGTTGTTATTGTTGTTGTTGTTCTTGTTGAGCAGGTTGTCGCCCAGCAGGGCGCCGATGAGGCCGCCGGTGGCCGCGCCGAGCAGGCCTTTGTTCATGCCACCGCTGCTGTTGGTGCAGGACGCCAGCGAGGCGCAGGCAAGGGGGATGAGGAGGATGCGCGTTTTCATTTCTTGGACTTGGCTTGGCTGAGGATCATCTTGTAGGCGTCGCCGCCGTATTCCTTGAGCTGTTCATTCTGCCTTTCGAAGGCTTCGCCGGAGGTGGCTGAGGCGAGGATCATCTCCCTCGAGGCCTGATGGCGGCCGATGGCGATCTTCGGGCGGCCGGTGGCCTCGTGGTAGTAGACGAAGCTTCCATACGGGTCGGTCTTCATCTCGCTCGGGTCGGGGAAGCTGGTGACCTGGCGCTTGGTGACGCTCGGGATGCGGAAGCCTTCGCTCATGCTCTCCACATCCCTCTGGTCGGGCTGCTTCAGCATGAACATGACACGCGAGTTGCCGACGACGGAGGAGCGGACCGGGTGGTCCTTGATGCGCTGGAACTGCTGGATGATGGAGAAGACCCAGCAGGAGTACTTTCTCATGCGCTCGTAGTACTCGCGGGTGATGCGGTCGCCGTCGGGCATGGCGAGGAAGGCGGAGAGCTCCTCCAGGATGACGCGCTTGCGGGTGGAGCGCGGTCTGCGCATGATCTCCTTGCGCAGGTCGTTGGTGATCATGAAGGCGGCGACGGTACGCAGCTCGCGGGCGCTTTCCGGGATGTAGCTGAGCTCGAAATGCACGACCCTGCCGCTGAGGTCCACGTTGTTGACGCCGTCGAGGATCGCGCCGTAGCGGCCGGTGCGGCTCCAGGGCTCGAGCAGCATGCGGAGCAGGCCGAGGTCCTCGTGCGCCTTGCGCTGGCGGCTTTCCAGGTTGAGCAGCTCGACGAACTGGCTGTGCGTCGGCATGTCCTCGGGCTTCATGAGGGTGTAGCCCATGCTCATGAGGTCCCACTGGTTGCCAGGGTCGTTGAGGAAGTCCTCGAGCCGGGCGGGATCGACGTTCATGCGGTTGATCTCGTTGGCGAGCGGCTCGCCGTCCATGAGGCCGGCGTCGAAGTCGATCCAGGCGTCGGAAAGCACCGTGCCCTGCGGCATTTTCCTCTGACGCCATTCGTTGGCGATGACGACACGGCGCGCAGCCTCGGCGCGAAGCTCGGCGTTGCGACCGGCCCAGGTTTCAAACTGGTCGATGTAGAGGCGCTCGATCTGCTTGGCGAGCAGGGCCTGGCGCAGGCGGTCCTTGTCGATGTCCGGGGGAGGGCCGGCCATGAGGTGGGCGACGGCGGTGGCACCGCCGAGCTGGTCGGAGCTGAGGGGCAGGCCGCGGGTGTCGAAGTAGTTGAAGGTGAGGTTGCCGTTGGGCTGCACGATGATGGGCTTGCAGCCGTAGAGGCGGGTGAAGAGGTTGTAGCTGAGGCCCTCCTCGACGATGGCGGTGTAGTCGTAGTAGGGGGCGGTCTGGGTGAGCAGGTCGATGGTGAAGACCGACTTGCCCGCGCCTGAGGCGCCGAACATGATGCCGTGCTCGGGGCGCATGGAGCCCTCCTTGCCCACGAAGGTGGTGCAGCCGACCAGCGCACCGCGCGGGCCGTCGTAGATGGCCTCCGCATCCTCCAGGTCTCCGGTGGGCGTGCTGGAGACGGGCAGCAGGTCGGCCAGGTTCACGTCCTCGACGTACAGCTTGAAGTCGTTGTAGTTCGCCCAGCTCCAGCCGGGCATGCAGAGCTGCCAGTAGTTGCGGACGCTGGTGGGCAGGGTGGGCTCGTAGGACTGCGCGCCGCCGAGCTTCAGGATGGAGTTCCTGATGGCGGACAGCTTGCTGGCACAGACGTCGGGGTCCTTGTCCCAGGCGCGGACGATGAGGTGCATGCGGTAGGGCACGACTTCGTTGGTGGTCAGGCGGCGGATGCGGGTGCGCAGCTTGAGCAGGGTCGCCTCCAGGGAGGGGGTGATCTTGCCGCGCTCCAGGCGGGCGACCTTGTTCTCGGTGGCGACACGGTCCTTCTCCACGTCGCCGGCCTCGATGTTCACGACGATCTGGTAGTCGAGGATGTCGAGCTGGGTCAGCGTGCGCATCATGCCGATGTAGGTGAACTTCGGCAGGGTCTTCATCACGCAGATGCCCTGGTGGAAGCCGTCCATCTTGAAGGTGGAGGTGCCCATGCGGTAGGGGGCGGCCTCGCTGTTGAAGCACATTTCGCACACGGTCTTGCTGGGGTCGTAGATGTCCTCCAGCTTGAGCGCCTCGTTCTCAAAGGCGCTTGGGTTGAAGTAGCGGTAGAAGGACTCGAAGTGGTCCATGTCCTTCATCGGCATGATGCGGCCGCCGAGGCTGCCGAACTGCTGGCGCAGCGCCTCCTCAAGCTCACCCTGCTCGCGCTTGGCGGCCTGGAGAAGCTCTTCATAATGCTGCCTGCTGCCGCCCATGGGCAGGCCCTGGATGCGGGAGGTGAAGTAAAACTGCAGGTGCTCACGGCGGAGCTGGTGGTTGCGGATCTTCTGGTCGTAGCGCTGATAGCGCTCCTCGCGCTGACGGGTGGACCAGCGGTCCTGGGGCAGCTCCTCGGTTTTCTGGCGGTAGCGTTCGAGCTCCTTGCGATAGTCGCTGTCCACGCTCCAGGCGACCTGGAGCCTGAGATCGGGCCTGATGAGGCGGAGCAGCACGCGCATGTTGTCTTCCAGGGACATGAGCCAGCTGGCGTCGGTGTTCTCCGTGTCAGGCATCTCCACATCATAGCCGCGCCCGATGGCGCCGCCGCGCTGCAGTCCGCGGTAGATGATGAGGTCCTCGTCGAGGTAGGAGTTCACGAACTTGGCCATGAGGATGCGTCAGTCTTTCCCGGGTGCCTGGGGCGGTTTGGAGATTTTGTTAGGCGAAGGCTCCTTGCCCGGCGGGTCGTCGACCCAGGAGAGGGCCAGAGGCTCCACCTGCTTTGGAGAGAAGTAGGGGTTCTTGGTCAGCTTGATGATCAGCCATTCACCCAGCTCCACGTCATAGGAGGCTGGCTTGCCCTGCTTGAGCCCGAAGACATAGGCCATGACCACCATCATGGGAATGGAGGCGACCACGGCGGCGAGCAGCATGTTCGGGTTCTGCCCCTCGGACATCTTGCGGAAGAGCAGCATGCCCATGCCGATGGCGAACATGAAGAAGAAGGCGTTGGCGCCCTCGAAGCCGGCGATGCCCTGCTGGGTCTCGCGGCCTTCGTTGGTCTCGTGCAGTCTGACTCCCTGGTTCTCCATGATGGGCGTGCGTGGTGTTTGCATGCATGAAGAACCTCCCCGGCCGGGCGGGTGCTACGCACCGGGGAGGCTTCATGAATTCAGGCCCTGGCCGGCCTGTGGACCGGGCGGATCAGTTGCCGCTGCCGGAGCCCATCTGCAGGCTGTCGACGTCGCTGGAGCCGCCGGCGGTGGAGAACATCACCTTGATGATGATGAAGGACAGGCCGCCGATGCCTGCGCCGACAAGGCCGTAGAGAACGCGCTCGGTCTGGCCCATCATGAACATGACGGCGGCGAAGAGGAGGCCGCCGAAGGCCAGCACAAGGCCGACAAGGTTGAGGATGTTGATGATGCCGCTGAACTTGCCGGTCAGATCGCTCGAACTGGCGGCGAGGGGCATGGTGAAACGCAGGATGTTGGCTCCGAGCGTGGCGACTGAGATGGATGTCATAGGAGTGTGGATGTGTAGTGTTTGCGATGGGCAGCTTGCGGGATGATGGCCGACTGCTGGAGGGGGTTAGCCATCCGGTTCCGGGCTGTGACACATTTTTTCACCCGGGAGGTGGCGGGCCCGTTTCCTGCCCCGTGTGCCCAACCAGCCTTGGCGACACGGCGGATGCCTGCTTTATGCAGGGGTCGGAAGTCGTGGGTTGCCTTTCTGCCTAAGGCTTGATAGGGGAGTGATATTCCTATGAAACAATGGTATTACGCCCTTCAAGGTCAGCAGCATGGTCCAGCATCTTCGGAGGACGTGAGGAGGATGCTGTCCGCAGGCATCCTGAATTCCGCCACGCTGGTCTGGTCGGAGGGAATGAGCGACTGGGCGCCTCTTGAAACGGTGAAGCCGTTGCTGCTGGCGGAGGCGGGCGGGGACGCCGGCAACGAGGCTGTGCCCCTTGGTGCCGTGGCCTACACGGAACCCGTGCGTGAGCATCCGTTTGAGTTCCGGGGACGCGCGCTGGAATTCTTCCGCATCTGGATCGTCAACGTCGTCCTCACGGTGCTCACGCTGGGCATTTACGCGGCCTGGGCCAAGGTGCGGACGCGACGCTACTTCTATGGCAACACGCTGCTGGACGGCAAGCCCTTCGACTTCACGGGCAACCCCGTTTCGATCCTGAAGGGGAACCTGATCTTCGGCGGCCTGTTCATCATCTATGTCGTTTCTGGGAGCCTGTTCCCGCCGCTCGCCCTTGCGGTCATTGTGCTCATCATGCTGATCGCACCCTGGATGATCCAGAAGGCGCTGCGGTTCCGGGCGCACAACACGGTGCACCGCAACGTGCGGCTGAACTTCCGCGGCACGGTGGGCGAGTCCTACTCGGTGTTCCTTGGGCTGCTCTTCCTCGTTCCCTTTACGATCGGTCTCATCGTGCCTTACATCCAGTTCAGGCAGCGGAGGTTCTTTTTCGGCAACCTTGGCTGGGGCGGCTGCCAGGCCCACATGAACGGGGGCGCCGGCTTCTTCTACAAGACCTTCTTCAAATGCTTCGGCCTGATCTTCCTGGTCGCCATCCTGGCCGGCATCGCGGTCCCCGCGTTCAGCGTGATCCAGAAAAAGGCCCAGGAGGCGAAGGCGGCTGGAAAGTCGGCTTCTGTGGTCGTGCCTTCACAGCCCGGGGTTCACATGGGGCAGTCGCCAGGAGGGGTTGACCTGGGCAGCGAAGTGGAAAAGGCCATCGAACAGCAGATCGCAAAAAACCCGGGCTTGTCCGAGAAGGACAAGGAGGAGCTGCGCAACATGAAGGGGCAGATCCAGGAGATGACCCAGATGATGATGTTCGTCATCCTGCCGCTCTATCTGATGATGTTCGTCGCGGCCATCTATTACCAGGTGAGGACCAACAACTACTGCATCAACTCCACCCAGTGGGGCACGCTCGGCCATCTGGCGTCCCGGGTGCGCGTCAGGGACCTGCTGTGGCTGTATTTCAGCAACGGCCTGGCGGTGCTGCTTTCCCTCGGCCTGCTCATTCCCTGGGTCATGGTGCGAATGGCACGCTATCGCGCCTCGAAGACGGTTCTGGTCGCCGGTGGCAGCCTGGATTCCGTGGCCGCCTCCGCAGGCTCCATGGACTCCGCCCTGGGCGACGCCGGGGCGGACATCTTTGACTTTGACATCGGCTTCTGATCCCCGTGACATCTGCTGGCACCTATTATCCGCCGGATTCATCGCGCGCCGTGGTGGTGTCGCTGACGCTGGATGACAACCGCACCCTGACGTTGAATGGCGAGGGGGTCGCGAGGGTGGATTCGCTGCGTGAATGCCAGCTTTCGGAACCTCTGGGCCGGATGGTCAGGCATTTCATGCTGCCGGACGGGGCGCGGGTTGACGTGGAGGACCTGGATGCTCTCGCCATCTGGGAGCGTGAGCACGGCCGCCGCACCGGACTGCATCTGGTGCATCTTCTGGAAAGCCGCTGGCGCTCGGTCGCCACGGCGGCAGCGTTCCTGCTGCTCTTCATGCTGGCTGGCTACATCTGGGGACTGCCGCTGGCAGCCAGGTACCTGGCCTTCAAGATGCCGCCCAAGGTAGGCCGGGTGGCCTCGGAACAGACGGTCGCCCTGATCACCCGGATCCTTTCCTTTGAAGACTCCGAGATTCCGGAAAAACGCCGGGCCGCGATCACGGAGGAGTTTCAAAAAATGGCGGCAGCGATGCATCCCAACTCCCCCTGGCAGTATCGGCTGAAGTTCTTCAAGGCGAGCATGCCCAATGCCTTTGCGCTTCCTGACGGACTGGTGTGCATCACTGACGAGCTGATCAAGGAGGCAGGCGACGACAAGGAGGTCTTTGGCGTGCTGGCCCATGAGATCGTGCACGTTCGTGAGCAGCATGGGATGCGCAGCGTGCTGCAGAACTCGGCGGTTTTCCTGATCTGGACGCTGATGACCGGGGATGTCTCCACCCTGGCTGGAATGGGCTCCGCCCTGTCGGCCGCCCTGGCCCAGGCGGGCTATTCACGAGGCTTTGAGCAGGAGGCTGACATCGGGGCTGCCGACTACATGATCAGCCGCGGCTGGGGCGTGAAGCCGCTCTGTGACATCCTGGACCGGATCGACCCAGAGCACATGCATCTGGGCGGGGCCGAGGAGGCGATTTCGACGCATCCGCTCACGAAGAAGCGGATTGCGTTTCTTCAGGAGCGCGAGGCGGCGTCAAAGACCGCCGCCGGCGGGCCTTGAGATGGCACAGAATGTTTGAAGCGCGCCGGTCTGCTCACCAGCAATAGGGATGGTAGCCCCAGCCGCTGCCCAGGCCGAAGGCCGGGCGGCCATAGCTGGAAACAAACAGCCCGGAGCGTGCCGGCGCACCCCAGCCTCCATAACCGAGGGGTGAATAAACATTGCGCCATGGGGAGTAACCCCAGCCTCCGTGACGGTACGGTGTGATTGTGCGATGCATGTGGACCGGCCGGCCGCGCACGGAATACGGGGAGCCGTAGTAGCGGTTGTAGCCGCCGTAATAATATCTCTGGTCCCGGCTGGCGCCGACCTGGGAGCCTGCCAGCGAGCCCAGGAGCCCGCCGATGGCCGCACCCTCAAGCGGGCGGCCGCTCTGGTTGCCGATGATCGCGCCAAGAAGCCCGCCGCCGACGGCGCCCACCACGGCGCCGTTTTGTTCGTTAGGCCCGGCGTAGGGGTTCACACAGGAGGTGAGGCCCAGTCGAGCGCCAGGACGCCCGCCGCGAATCCGGAATGAAGCTTGGTTTTCATGTCGTGGAGCAGTTCAGGCCCGGCTTGATGTGCGGGCTCGAACCCTCAGACTCCGTGGACGGCGGCTTCATTCAACGGCAGGCTGGAAATCCCGGCATGTCTTCAGTCAGTCTAACAATGTTTAAAATTTCAAGGCCTGGTTGCGAACCCGGGGATGCCAAGCCGCCCCACCATGCGCAGCGGCCGCCTCATGGCCTCCTCCATCCGTAAAGCCTCGTCGTCCCCCCGCAGGTCCCGGCAGTCCGGGTGCGACTCCGGGGAGTCGATCAGGCCCAGATGGTGGAGAACATGCGCGGTGCTGTGCTTGTAGGGGGCTGCGCTCAGCTTCTCGTTCAGCCGGAAGACGAGGTCCTCAAAGGACTGGAAGGCCTCGAAGAGCTTGTAGACTCGGGTGTCAAAGCGTCCGGTGCCGGTCTTGAACTTCTTGTCGGCCACGCTGTCGAGCAGCCACATGTCGCGCGCTGCGCAGATGAGAGGGCAGGCGCTGACGCCGGCTCCAATGAGCAGGGGCAGTCCGAGCCGGATGGCCGTGGCGATGCCGTAGTCGTCGCCGCTGTGCGGGGCGAAGGGCAGGTTCAGGTCCTTGCACATGGCCGCCCAGTAGAGGAAGTGCGGCTCGTCGAGCGTGCTGATCTTGCCCCCGACATACTTGGGGTGGCTGGCGATTTCATGCAGCAGCCACGGTTCATAAGGCGTGGCCCATGGAACGAAGGAAGGCTCCAGGGCGTGGGCGATGGCCGGATGCGTGATGTGCTCGGCGATCTCGAAGTAGGCGTCGCGCCGCGCCTCGGTCTCCAGGATGTTCAGGAGGCGCGAGGTCATGATCATCACCTCGCAGTTGTCGTGCGACTGGGCGATGTCGAGCAGGGGCAGGTAACGCTCCGTCTTGAAAGTATCGTCCTTCTCGGCCCCGCGTGCCGTGACGCCGGCGATGAAGCGCGTGGTTGGGAAGTCGGCGCGGAATCGGCGCAGCACCTCGGCGTAGAGTTCGTTGCTGAGGTCGAAAATGTAGCCGGTGTCGGCATTCAGCACGAAGACCATCTCGACGCCGTAGTGATCTGCGCACTGCTGCATCCAGCGCACGCTCTTGCTGAAGCCCTCCCAGTCAGGCTGCCTGTCCTTGAAGGGCAGCAGCGTGGCCACGCACAGGCGCGCCTTGGCCGTGTGATCCACCAGCTCCTCCTCGGAGGTGCAGGCCCAGATGGTCTCCTGCCAGCGCGTGCTGGGCTTCAAGTCGGCGGGATTGGAGATGAGGTCGATCATATATGATGTGCTTTAGGCGGTTGTGCCCTCCTTGGCAAGCCTGGGATGTTCGGGTTTTGCGGCGGCCGGGAAGGGGAATTGCGGCGGAGCAAAGCCGTCATGAGCTTCAGCCGGGAAGGCGGAATGCATGATTTGTGGGTTCGCACGGGAACTGTGGCGGGCTGAAGCCCGGGACTACATGGCTCGTTACTGTACCTTGAGCACTCCGTTCATGACCATCCAGTGGCCGGGAAAGGTGCAGAGATAAGGATACTCACCAGGCTCCTTGGGCGTGCTGATGTGAATGACGAACTCGGCCTTGGGCTGGGTCATGTCGGTGTGGGCGATGACATCTTCGCTGTCAGGCACATAGTGCTTCGCCAGGCCCTGGGGATCGGTGATCATCAGGTTGACCTTGTCGCCCAGACGCTGGAGCGAGCCTGGTTTTGCCAGCAGCCAGTTGTGCGGAACGACGTCCGGATTTTTAAACCGGATCGTGAGGCGTTCGCCAGCCCTGGCGGTGAGCTGCTTCTGAACGAACTGCAGGCCCAGGGCGGCCTCGACCACGATTTCGCGCCCTGGTTCGCCACCTGCCCAGGGATTGGGCCTGGAGGGCCTGGGCACTTCTATGTTTGTCTGCGCAGCGTGGCTGGTCTTGGCGAACCGGGTGTAGCCGGGAAAGCTTGTGAATGGTTCCGCCAGGGCGTGGGCGGTGATGAAGAGATCGTGGCCGGTGCTGAGACGGACATGGATTTGGTTTGCGGCAGGAAGCTGGGGGATCTCGATGAAGAGTGAATTCCCGCCGTCGAGCTTCTGCACGCTGCGCACTTCCAGCGGGTCATGGCCGGGTGTGTCGGCGTACTTCACCGAATACTCGGGCGAACCGTACTGCGGACCGTACTTGTAGTTCCAGCACTGGGCGAAGCAGTTCGCGGCATCCGCATCTTTCACGGGCTGGTTGAAACGGATCAGCACACCGTTGTCACGCGCCTCGAATCCTACGGGCACCGGCTTGGCGCCGCCGGTAAAACGCAGGCGCTGGAAGCAGCCGTCCTTCGGAGTGTAGCTGCCCCAGCCCTGCATGCCGTTCACATAAAGATGGCCGTCGTTCGGGTTGAAACGGGCGCACTGGGGGCCCGAATCAAAATTGCCGCTGATCTTCACCGCCGCAGCCTGCCAGCGGCCCTGGACGTTCTGGCGCATGACCAGCCAGGCGCTGCCACCGCCGGAGGAAAGGTGGATGAAGTTGTTGTCGCCCTTCAACGAAGCCCATTTTTTTCCTCTGATGAAGGCCTGGCTGCTGGCGCTGTTGTCCTCGCCGCGCGGCAGGTAGAGCAGCACCGGCTCCGGCGGCCTGCCGTCCTTCGGGCCGCCGGCCCCGAAGTGTGCGCCCAGGTTTTGATCCAGTTCGACCTGGCAGATGGAGGTTGCGGGCGTCCAGTCACCCTCCTGAACGCTGGTGGTGATGAATCGGCCGTCTGAGGAAATGCCCAGGCCGTTGGGGTTGCGGAAGCCGGTGGCCAGAACCTCCAGCCTGTCCCGTCCTGTGATGCGGCACAGGCCCTGGTTGCCGGAGGCGAAATGCCAGCGTCCTTCGGGGTCGGTTTCAAGGCCGACGATGAAGTCATGACCGCCTGGCGAGGTCTGCATGACGTTCGTCACGCATTCGTAGAAGTCGGCCTCGTCATCGCCGTTGAGGTCATGCAGGCGGGTGATCTGGTCGCGGCCAAGCACATGCAGCCTGTCGTTGATGATCTTCATGCCGAGCGGCTGATGCAGGCCGGTGGCAAAGCGCTTCCAGCGCAGCTTTTCCAGCTTCTCATCGATGCCCCTCACGAGCCAGACCTCTCCGGTCATCGTCGCAATGGCCGCGGTGCCATCGCTGAAGAAGTCATGCGCGGTGATGAAGAACAGCGTGCCGTGGGGATTCTCGAACGGGATTGTGAGGCGGTCGGTGGCGAAGGGGGTCTGCGTGCCGAGTTCACCCTGGGTTTCGATCCATTGCGGCCATTGGGCGGCTCCAGGCGAGGGCAGGGGGCCGTTGTCCGTGATCATGATGACCTCGCGTCCTCGGCGGAAGAAGCCGCGATACGTTCCGGCCAGCTTCCGTTCCTCCTTGGAGGTAACCTTGCCATCCATGGCCGCGCCTCCCATGAAGCCGTGCCGGTTGTCATTCAGCTTCACGAATCCTCCGGACCATTCGAGCTTCCAGGAAAGGGTCTCCGGGTCAAAGACGGCGGCCTTGTCTGCAAGCCGCACGCAGACCGCCTTCGGGATCGTCAGGCCGGCGCCCTTGAACACGCAGCTGAACACGCTGCCGAGGTCGCTTGCGGCAAAGCGTCCATCCTTCCAGGTGACCTGGTCGTTCTGATTGCCCCAGTGTCCCTGCTGCCCCCCATCCAGGCCGGGGAACTGCGGAATGAGCGCGGGCAGTGGCTTGTGCTTCATGAACTCAAGGGCCTGCTTGCCGTAGAAGTCGAAGACCCGTTCGCGGTTCACGAACTCCTGCCAGTGAATGTTGTCCGCCTTGTTGAGCGGTTCCCTGCCGGGTGAGAACTCGACAGGCTTTGGCGCGGGTGGTGGCAGAAGGTCGTCGAGGTTGTCGAAGCTCCACAGGCCGAGGGTGTTGTCCATGCGCTGGCGTGGAGCGCCGCCCTTGCGAGGCTTCATGGCCCCGCGTGCGATGCGTGCGTCATCGAGAACGCCATCACAGCCGATGCCGCCTTCGACGAGGCGGCCGAACGCGAGGCCGCCGGGCTTCGCCGTTCCCTGAAGCGGCTGGACGGGCTTTTCAAAGACCTGTTTTCCATCCACCCAGAGCACGACGTTCTGACCATCAACGCTGGCAAGAAAGTCGTGCCACCTCCCGTCGCAGACATCGACCTTCGAATCATAATCACCACCCCTTCCCGGGAGATAGAGCGCCAGCGTGCCGCGGCCCGCATGCGTGTAGAGCTCCCAGTGTGTGGCGGAGGACTTCATCTCGGAGGCCACAAGGATGTTGAAGCCCTTCTTGCCATCAAGCTTGGCGCGGCATTCCACCGTGAAGGGAAGCTTGGAAAACTCCTCGCCGCCATCAATCACCCAGCCACCCTTGAGCGCCTTGCCGAACTCCTCGCTCAAGGATGGAACGGTCTCCGCCCTGCCGACTTCGGATTTCGGATTTCGTGTTTCGGGCTTCTCGCTCCACGTGCGGTACTTCGGCTTTGTGCCCGGCTTGTCATCATCAAGCTGGGGCAAGAGCCAGTTCAGGCCGTCGAGGTTGTCCAGCAGCCTGCCTTCGGCGTCCTCGTTGGTGTGGTTGAGGATGCCGATGGGGCCGTTGTAGCCGCTGGCTCGGATCTGGCGCAGCACGGTCAGGTCCTGCGTGCCCGCGCCGAGGGGCAGGATCTTGCGGCCCTTTGCCTCGCCGTCGATGTCCATGCCGTTGAGGTTGAGGCAGAGCAGCCAGGGTTTCATGCGTTCAAGGGCCCTGGGCAGGCGGTCGAGATGGCTGTGACCGTGGTGCAGGTTGTACACGATGCCGACATTGTCCGTGCCATGGTTCTTTTTGAGGAACTCGCAGACGGCGGTCATGTTCTCGGGCTCCCCGCCCCAGCCGCCGTGGTTGTAGATACCCACCTTGCTGCCGATTTTTTTCGCACGTTCCAGCAGTGGCAGCAACGCCTCGGCGGAGGACTTCACCTTCGCCTCCTGCGTTTCGCCCGCCGCCTTCAGCATGATCCAGAGCTGGGGGTGCATCTGGTATTTCTCAAACAGCCGGAACGCCTCGTCATGCGCGCCCCAGAAGGCGAACATTTCAATGCCATGCTTTTGGTAGGCGAGGATCTCGCGCTCGAACTCCGGAACGTGCTCCTGGCGCCAGTCGTAGGCGACCTTGTGGAGGCCCATCTGCGCCACCATGGCGGCCCGTTCCTCTGGAGAACGTTTTTTGGCATCGAAGGGCACGATGCACCAGGCGGCGAGGTTCTGCCGGTCGAAGATGTCCGCGGCGCTGACCACGGAAAACACGGAATACACGGAAAGCAGAAGGGCGAGGACTTGGCGGGGCATGGCGGGCGAATTCAGGGATTGCGGAGCGACAGTGTGGCTGGTGTGGCGACAGAGGTGGAGGAGCAGGCGTTTCGCGAGTTTTGCGACCGGATGGATGCGTGACATGGGGGCTCGTTCACGGTTGCTTCGCATAGTCCTGCCACTGCGTCTCGATCCATTT
>JBIJBP010000136.1:0-13670 GCA_044345155.1 Prosthecobacter sp.
TGCTTCCAGTCCTGCAGGAGGTGCGCCCTGAGTGTCTCGCGGTCGACGAGGTCCAGGTCGTGTGCGAAAAGGCTCGTTGCAAGAAGCGGCAGGGCGAAATGAAGTTTCATGACTCAGATGTCAACCAGGCTGCCGTCAGGCCGGTTTCAGCAAAACAGGGGAGATTTGTCAGGATTGCGTCAAGGCTTCAGCGCCTTTTCAAGGGCGGCGGCGACTTGTCCGGCCAGCCTGGCCGATCCTTCCTCGGTGAAATGCACGTCATTTGGCTTCTGAAGCGCTGCGACCTGGGGGGTGATGAACCCGTTGAGGTCGTTGACCGCCACTCCGGCCTCCTTCATGACCTTCAACGCGGCCGTGTTGTAGGATTCAATGCTCCCGAAGCGGCGGGTCGGCGAGATGACTCCGTTGTTAGGCACGGGGGTGGTGGTGGCGAAGATCAGGCGGGCTCCCGTCGCCTGCATCTGGCGGACGAGCTCGCGCAGATTCTTTTCATAGATCTCCGGCGGCGCATGTCGGATGCCTTCGGGCGGAAGCTTGGCGTCGTGGAGACCGAAGTTGAAATGGATCACGTCCCATTTTTGATCTGCCAGCCAGGATTTCAGATGGTTGAGCCCGTTGCCGGTGGAGCTGCAGTTGGTGGGCGGCCTGTGGACGTTCGCCTTGCCTTCAAGGAGACGCCGCACGGGCAGTGTGTAACCCATGGAGATTGAATCACCGATGATCAGCACCCTGGGCAGTCCCTCCATGTCCTGAACCGGGGAAAGGGAGGGGTCGGCTGGCGCAGGGCTTTTTTGGTTTTCCGCCGCGCTGGATGCGAGCACGGCCAACAGGAGGTGAAACAGGATGGCAGGCAGCTTCATGGCAGAGGGCGGGAGGGAGGTCCTGGCATGTGAAACCTACCAGCCTGCCCAAGTCGAGCCCGAATCATCAGGGAAGATGCACAATCCTGTAGAATGCCCGCTGGCCGTTTACGCGCTCGTGCAGGCTTTGTTTTCGTTAGCCGTGCGGTTGATGGTGTTGCCGTTGCGGGCGGCTTTGAGCGCCATGCCGACGTCAACGATGGCGGTGTTTACACAGTTGTCGCCCAACGGCATCTCCGTCAGGATTATGCGATGGCAAGCGGTCATGGGCGATTGGGAGGGTTGGTGGGCAAGAAAAAATCCCATGCGACCCTCGGTGTGAGGCTTTTCCGCATTAAACAAAAGTCTCATGACGTTGATTGCGCCATGAGACGGGATCAGACCAACAGTCCGGTGAACCGCCTAATTCTAAGTTGTGATACTTCGATGCTCCGCGCTTACTTGATCCCCGCCCGCTTTTCGGCTTCTTCGATCATGTCAGAGAGTTTGCGGCCCATGCCGATGGCCATGCGGAAATACACGTCGATGGAGGGCGTGCGCATCTGCTTCTCCACATAGCCGATCATCTGGCAGCTCAGTGCCCCGGCCTCCGCCGTCTTGTTTTGGGAGAGCCCCTCCTCCTCGCGGCATTCGCGGGCGATCTGTGCGAGGTGGGCGCACAGTTTTTCGCTCTGAATAATGGCTCGGTGTTTGGGCACGACGGCCGACATTCAAGGTCCGATTATGCAAACGCGGCATTTCACAGTTGTGAGAACCCTGCCGACAGGTTTAATGACGCGAATGTCTTTGGTTTCGTCCGTCATCCCGACCCTCTACCCGCCATCCAGCCGCGCTCGCGGCGAGGTGGGCCGTGTTGGTTCGGGGAACTCGCGGCCGAGCGGGATCGCCAAGTGTGCAAAAGGAGGAGGTGGAGCAAGGTGATGGAGGGCGGGAAATATCAGCACCTCACCCGCGATGAACTCGTGCGTCTCCTGGTCGCTCGGGACCGCCGGGATGCCACACGCTTTGGCCTCGTTTGGGAGGCCAATGAGATCGAACGGGACAAGGCCATCAATGCCGACTTTGTGGCGCTGGACTTAGACCCGGAGTTGAGCACACCACAGCCCGAGGGTGGCTGGAACAATCTCATCATCGAAGGGGACAACTTCGACGCTCTTCGTTACCTGCGCATGACACATGCCGGGAAGGTGAAGTGCATCCTCATCGATCCGCCTTACAACACCGGTTCAAAAGACTTCGTCTACAATGATAGTTTTATGGACGCCAACGACTCTTGGCGCTTCTCAACTTGGATCGAGTTCCTCTACCAGCGCCTTATCATCGCCAGGGATCTACTTCGAGATGACGGCGTTATGCTGGTCTGTATAAATGATGAGAATCGCTCAAAACTTGAACTCCTGCTCGACAAGATAATGCCCGGCAGACGTGTCGGAAGTTTTGTGTGGCGCACCAGAAGCGGCGCACGCGTATCAAAGAACCATTTCGTGAGCGTCGACCAAGAATACGTTCTGTGTTATGCAAACAAAAAATTCGCATTCGCGGGCTCCGCAAAGTCATTCGCGGACTACGCAAACCCAGATAATGATCCTTTGGGCGATTGGGCAAACTTCAATCTCACAAAGGGGCAGTCGTATAAAGAGCGACCAAGATCATACTACCCGCTACAGAACCCAGAGACTGGTGTTTGGTATGCTTGTAACCCTGACCGGGTTTGGGCTTTCTCGTCAGAGGCCAAGATCAAAAGTGGCCAGCGCCTCCAGGGGAAATCCATGGAGCAAGTGATCAAAGAAAAGAAAGTGCTGTGGCCAAAAGATGACAAGGTGGTGACGTTTCAGTCAATGGATGACCTGATGACTGCAATTGATGCAGGCACAGCACCTCGACACGTTAGGCGCGGTTTACCAGACCTCGAGTTTTGGATCGGAAAACCGATCGGTTTTGGAATGCCTCGTTACAAGATGCACAAAAGCGAGCTGGATACTGGCAATAATCCCCTCAGCACATGGATATCAGCACCCGATAGCGATGAAGCAAAAGCGTTGGCGGATGCACCTGTGGAAACAATGCAGTCCGGATTCACGGCCGAAGCTGCAACATTGCTGACATCAATGCTCGGAACAAAAGACTTCTCCTACGCGAAGCCACTTTCGTTAGTCCAATCGCTTATCCAGCAGTGCACCACCGGAAATGACCTCGTTTTGGACTTCTTTGCTGGGAGCGGAACAACTGCCCATGCGGTTCTTGCGCAAAACGCAGACGACGATCAAATGCGGCGGTTTATCATGGTTTCTTCGACAGAAGCTACCGAGAAAGACCCCGACGCCAATATATGTCGAGATGTTTGCCAGCGGCGCATAGCCGCCGCCATAAACGGCTACAGCTTTGCAGCCAAGCAAGGTCTGAGGAGTATGCATGGTCTTGGCGGTGACTTTGCCTACCTGCGCTGCCAGCGCATCCCAGCCGGGCAGCTGTTGGAGATTGACCACCATCAGGTGTGGATGGCTCTGCAAATGATCCATCTGGAGACGCTCACGGCTCCTGAGAGGAGCGCGGGCACTCTTGTCCGCCTTGATAAGAATGGCGGCGCAGCCGCGAAGCAAAAAGAAGCGGACAAGAGTGTCCGCGCTCCCTTCCTTTGCGCCGGGGATGAAATGGCACGTCTCATTTATGTGCCGCGCTTTTCCAAGACGCTGCTGCCCTCCCTGCGGGAGGCCGTGAAGGACTGCGCGGCGGCGGTGATCTACTCCTGGCAGCCCGAAACGCTGCGCCTGCACATCCGCGCCGGAAATGTGCAGCACGAAGCCATCCCGGAAAGCCTGGCGCGGCGCTTTGGACTCAACGCCTGACCATTCATGAGCACGAAGACCCTGAGACGATTCCAAACGCTGGCCGTGGACAGCGGCGTGGATTTGTTTCGTGCGGCGCGTGAGCTGCTGGATGCCTCCGGCAGCAACGCCGCGGGCCGTGCCGTGGCGATCAACCACAACGGCTACCTGCTGATCGAAGCCCCGACCGGTGCGGGAAAGACTCTGATTGCGGGCACGATGGTGGAGAAGTTCAGCCATGAGGAGCGCGTGGTGTGGTTTTGGTTCGCCCCGTTCAAAGGCGTGGTGGGACAGACGGCGGCCTTTCTCCGCGAGCAGTTCCACGGACTGCGCCTGAGGGAGTTGGCGGATGACCGTGCAACGGACATGAGCCGTCAGGGGGATGTCTTTGTGACGACCTGGCAAACGGTGGCCACGCGGGTGAAGGACAAGCGCAACGTCCGCAAGGAGGGCGAGTCAAATCCTTCGATTGATTCCCTTGTGGAGCAGCTACGCACGCAGGGTTTCCGCATTGGCGTGGTGGTGGATGAGGCGCATCACGGCTTTGGCGAGGGCACGCAGGCAGCGAAGTTCTTCAAAGAGGTGCTGCAACCGGAATACACCGTCCTGATCACGGCAACACCGGATGACTCCGATGTGAAGGCTTTTGAAAGGGCGATGGGCATTGCTGAGCTGCATCGCATCCGCGTGAGCCGTCGGGACGCGGTGGACGCTGGGCTGATCAAAAAGGGCGTGAAGTGTGCCGCTTACTTCGTGGCGGAAGAGCAAAAGGCTCTCGTCGATCTGGAGGGCACCGCTTTGAAGGATGGCGTGGCTGCCCACCGCCAACTGAAACGCACGCTGGCAGACATGAAAGTGCCGCTGGTGCCTTTGCTGCTGGTGCAGGTCCATTCCGAGGAAAAGAGTGTGGAGAAGGCGAAAGCGCGTCTGCTGCGCATGGGCTTCACCGAGGACCAAATCGCCATTCACACGGCGGAGGAGCCGGACAGTGATCTGCTGGCTCTCGCGAATGATGAGCGCCGGGAGGTCCTGATCTTTAAAATGGCGGTGGCGCTAGGCTTCGACGCTCCGCGTGCCTTTACGCTCGTATCCATGCGGGCGAGTCGTGATGCGGAATTTGGCGTTCAGCTCGTGGGTCGAATCCTTCGGGTTCATTACTATCTCCAAGGTCGGGCACAGGCAAAGACGCTACCGGATGAGTTGAACTACGGTTATGTATTTCTTGCGGCTGCCGAGACTCAAACCGGTCTCGACATCGCCGGGCAGAAGATCAACGCGATCCAAACCGAATACGCTAAAGCCAGCACGGCAACGGTAGCTCTCCGCTTCGGAGAAGGCCTCACCGGTGTGAGCAAGGTGGATGAGAGCGGACAAATCGAGTTCTTCGGGCTGGAGACAGAAGAGACTGGAGGCGGCGGTCTGCGTGAAGACACGCCGACACCCACCACGCCCGAGTTTACGCCGCCTACCTCCTTTGATTTTGGACAGTTCTTTGGCAGCGGCACAGCTCCAGACGACGGAGATGCACCGCACAAAGCTCCCAAAGCAGTCGCCGGGCAGCCGAAGGTGAATCGCTACCCGATCCGCGCTGATGTGCCGCGTCGATTCAAGTCGCAGGAGCCTGCTGACAACGAAATCACGGAAGAAGACTGCGCCCGGCACTTCATCATCTCCACCCGCGACCTGCTGGAGGCGATGATGAAGAAAGTGCCCGTCGAAAAGCGAACCTTGGATGTCTTCGCGCACACCATTCAGCAAGAGTTCAACTTCGAGGCGGAGCTGTCAGCCGATGAAGCGGCCAAACTCGCCAACAAAGTGCTCTGTAAAGACGGAACGATGGACCCCCGCGAGCTTCGCCGTCTCCTGCGTGCCCGTCTGGCCGAGGAAATGCACCATCTCGGCATGGAGGGCGACGCTTCTGATCCTGCCCGTGTGCTGCACCTGCTGAACGTGATCCTCGCGACTCACCCCGAGCTGTTGAGCGACGCCGTGAAAAAGGCAGTGGCCTCCCACATGGAAATCCAGGAGGCGGATGAGCTGCCTGCAGAGATCATTTCACCAGAGCCTCTGCAAACATCGCCCCGAAACCTCTATTCGGTCATGCCTGATGGCCTGAACGGATGGGAAAGGGAGTTTGCGGAGATGTTGGATCACGATCCACACATGCTCGTCAAATGGTGGCATCGCAATCCATCCGACAAGCCGTGGTCCGTTAATGTCCTGCTACCGAATGGCCGCGGCTTCTACCCCGACTTCATCATTGGCATCGAAGGACGCAACACGGAGGATGGCGCACTGCTCGCTGACCCGAAAGACCGCTTCGAGACCAGCAAAGAGGCACCCAAAGTGCTCGCGAGACATCAAACCTACGGGCGCGTGATGATCTTGGCCAAGGACGGCGTGCGCTGGATGACGATTGGCTATGATGAAAAGGCGAAGAAACCCATCATGGCGAAAGAGTTTCGCCTTCCAGAAGCGGCGGCGTTTTGAGCGCGTCTAGTCACTTCACCGTGCTGGATTTTTGTCGGGATTGTGTAAAGAGGGATGCAGGGCAAAGTTGTCGCACCAAATTTTCCCCATGCGACTCCTCATCATCGACGACGACACCGAGCTCTGCCAGCTCGTGGTGGACTACCTGAAGCCGATGGGCTTCGAGGTCGAGATGGAGCATGATGGCGAACGCGGCGCCGACCGCGCCACCTCCG
Organism: Prosthecobacter sp.; assembly: GCA_044345155.1. Taxonomy (GTDB): domain Bacteria; phylum Verrucomicrobiota; class Verrucomicrobiia; order Verrucomicrobiales; family Verrucomicrobiaceae; genus Prosthecobacter. Next base: position 6,391 of record JBIJBP010000136.1, read on the forward strand.
AGGACTGGGCGGCCATCATTCTCGACGTGATGATGCCGGGTTGCGACGGTTTCGAGGTGCTGCGCCGCATCCGGGCGAAGTCCAGGGTGCCGGTCATGATGCTGACAGGGCGAGGGGAGGAGGTGGACCGCATTGTCGGCCTGGAGCTTGGGGCGGACGACTACCTGCCCAAGACCTTTTCCTCCCGCGAGCTGCTGGCCCGACTGAGGGCCGTGCTGCGCCGTTCGGGCTGGCTCGCTGAGTCGGCCCCGCAGGCGCCGGTCAAGGAGCTTGTCATCGGCGAGCTGAGGATCAATCCGGAGACGCATGACGTGGTTCTGGGTGACCAGCCCGTGCCGCTGACGCCGGCCGAGTTCGGCCTGCTGCTGTCGCTGGCCAGGGCCCATGGCCGGGTGAAGACGAGAGAGCAGCTGATCGAGGAGGTCGCGGACCGCGAATGGGACGTGTTTGACCGGGCGATCGACATGCACATCTCCACGCTGCGACGGAAGCTGGGGGATGATCCGAAGGAGCCGCGTTTCATCAAGACCGTGCGCGGCTACGGCTATCAACTTGTGACCCCGGGACGATGAGCCTCTGGAAGCCACCGCTTTATGGCAAGATCCTGGCCTGGTTTCTGGTGAACCTGCTGATGCTCGGCCTGTTTGGCTACGTCTATGTCAGCCGGCTCGTCACGCCGGAGCTTGAATGGCTCCTGAGCGGCCCGTCCGGTGACAAGATTGAGCAGCTGTCGGTGCGTCTCGCCGACAGGCTGATGCAAAGTCCGCAGGGCGAATGGCCGGACATCCTCGAGAACTTCGAGGACCGCAGGGGCGTGATCTTCGCCTTGTTCAATCCCGACGGCAGGCAGGTTCTCGGCCATGCGCCCGACCCGCCGGAGGCGGTGAGGGCCAGGCTGATCGACAAACGCAGGCCTGAGATGAGGCAGCGGCCGCGGCCTCGGCGGCCGGAGCCCTCCGGACAGCCGCCCAAGCCCAGGTTTCTGCTCCGCAGTGAAAATCCGACTCGCTACTGGGCTGGCATCCACATGGACGTCCTGCATGAACACGGCGGTCTGTGGCATCCGCTGACCATGGTGATGGTTTCAGGCGACCTGAGCGCGGGTGGGCTGCTTTTTGACTGGACGCCCTGGCTGGTCCTGCTGAGCGGCAGCATGCTGCTCTCAGCCCTGCTCTGGCTGCCGGTGGTCAGAGGCATCACGGGCGCGGTTCGCCGAACCAATGAAGCTTCCAAGCTCATCGCTGCCGGCCAGTTTGACACCCGGCTTCCGGAGGGCAGGGGGGACGAGCTCGGCGAGCTTGCGGCCTCGGTGAACGCCATGGCCGCGCAGCTGGGCGGCTATGTGCGGGAGCAGAGGCGCATCACCGCTGACGTGGCGCATGAACTGTGCAGCCCGATCGCCCGAATGCAGATGGCGCTGGGCGTGGCGGAACAGCGGAGCGTGCCGGAGCAGGCGGCCTACCTGAGGAAGCTGGACCAGGAACTGCAGCACATGGCGCGTCTGGTCGAGGAGGTGCTTGCCTTCTCAAGGGCGGAGGCCCTGCCGGAGCTTGAGGCCGCCGAGGAGGTGGCGCTGCGGGAGCTGGTCAGCCAGGCGGTGGCGCGCGAGGCTCCGGAGACGCCGGTTCGCGTCGAGGTCGAGGATCTGACCGTGCATGTCTGCCGCAAGGCGCTTGACCGCGCGGTGGGCAATGTCATCCGCAACGCTGTTCGTTACGCCAGTGACATCGAGGTGCATGGCCGGAAGGAGGCGGGGCGTGTCTTCATCCGGGTCCTGGACCGCGGGCCCGGCGTTCCCGAGGAGTCCCTGACTCGGTTGTTCGAGCCCTTTTACCGGCCGGAGGCGGCGCGCCGACGAAGCACCGGCGGCAGCGGCCTGGGCCTGGCGATCACCAAGCGCTGCATCGAGGCCTGCGGCGGCACGGTCACGGCCAGGAACCGTGAAGGCGGCGGCCTTGAGGTGACGATGGACCTGCGGCTGCAATGAGCATGTCCGGGGCAACGTTGGTTAGGGGCATGGATTTCACCGCAGGCAGACGTCAGTTTCTCCGAGGCTCGGGCCTGAGCCTGGGAGGCGTCGCCCTTGCCGCGCTGTCGGGTGATGCCAGGGCGCTCTCGCACATCGCCCCGAAGGCAAGGCGGGTCATCTACCTGTTCATGCACGGCGGCCCTTCACAGCTGGACCTTTTTGACCACAAGCCGGGGCTGAAGCGGCTGCATGGCCAGGAGATCCCTGCCTCGGTGATCGGCGAGCAGCGGCTGACCGGGATGACCAGCGCTCAGAAGTCGAAGCCGGTGACGGCCTCCTTGTTCAAGTTCGCACGGCACGGCAGGAGCGGTGCGTGGGTGAGCGAGCTGCTGCCGCACACGGCGAAGATGGTGGACGAACTCTGCATCATCCGTTCGATGCACACGGAGGCGATCAATCATGACCCGGCGGTCACCTTCCTGCAGACAGGGCATCAGCAGCCCGGGCGGCCCAGCTTTGGCGCCTGGCTGAGCTACGGCCTGGGCTGTGAGTCCCAGGATCTGCCCGCCTTTGTGGTGATGGTGTCGCGGGGAAGCGCGGCGCGTCCCGCCGATCCGCTTTACGCCAGGCTCTGGGGTTCGGGCTTCCTGCCGTCCAATCATCAGGGCGTGTCCTTGCGCAGCAGCGGTGACCCCGTGCTCTACCTGTCCAATCCGAGGGAGATCGACCATGCGGCGCGCCGGGATGAGCTGGACGTCATCGCAGCCCTGAACCGCCGGCAGTTTGAGCAGCATCAGGATCCTGAGACGCTGACCCGCATCGCCCAGTATGAGATGGCCTTTCGGATGCAGAGCAGCGTGCCGGAGCTCACGGCGGTCGATGGTGAAAGCGAGGCGACGCTGGACAGCTACGGGCCGCAGGTGCGGCAGCCGGGCAGCTTTGCGGCCAACTGCCTGCTGGCGCGGCGGATGGCCGAGCGGGGCGTGCGGTTCATCCAGCTCTACCACCGAGGGTGGGACCAGCATTACAACCTGCCGAGCGACCTGCGGCTCCAGTGCAGAGACATCGACCAGCCCTGCGCGGCGCTGATCCGTGACCTGAGGCAGCGGGGCCTGCTGGATGAGACGCTGGTGGTCTGGGGCGGCGAGTTTGGCCGAACCAGTTATTCGCAAGGAAAGCTGGAGCCCATGAACCATGGTCGTGACCATCACGGGCGCTGCTTCAGCCTCTGGCTGGCAGGCGGCGGGGTGAAGCCTGGCCTTGTGTTTGGAGAAACGGATGACTTCAGCTTCAACATCGTCCGGGACCCCGTGCATGTGCATGACCTGAACGCCACGCTGCTGCATCAGCTCGGACTGGATCATGAACGGCTGACGTACCGCTTCCAGGGGCGTGACTACCGCCTGACGGATGTGCATGGCAGGGTGGTGAAGGGACTGCTGGCCTGATGCAGGGTGGCGCCGCTCGCTCCTTGCGCCCTGATTCCAGCCGTTCACATTCGCCGCGTGCCAACCGTCACCCCCCAGCTTCTGGCGTCGCTTACCTCCGCCCTTTCCCCTGATCGTGTCCTGTCCAAGGACGAGGACATCCTGCCGTACAGCTTTGACGGCACGGCGGCCCTAAAGGTGAAGCCGGGTGCGGTGGTCTTTCCGCATTCCGGCGGGGAGGTCGCCGCCGCGGTGAAGCTGGCGCGTGAGGCCCGGGTGCCGGTCGTGACCCGTGGTTCGGGCACAGGCTTGAGCGGTGGCAGCGTGCCGTTGGAAGGCTGCCTGGTGATCTGCCTGGCGCAGATGGACCGGATCCTGGAGATCGACGAACGCAACCTGACCCTGCGTGCCCAGAGCGGCGTCATCACGAAGGAGATCGACGATGCCGCGGCCAGGCTGGGGCTGTTTTATCCGCCGGATCCCGGCAGCATGAAGATCAGCACGATCGGCGGCAACGTCGCCGAGAACAGCGGCGGGCTGCGCGGGCTCAAGTATGGAGTGACCCGTGACTATGTCATGGGGCTGGAGGTGGTGCTTCCGGATGGAACCCTGACAAGGCTCGGCAACAAGTGCGTCAAGGATGTCGCCGGTTATTCGATGAAGGACCTGTTCGTCGGCAGCGAGGGCACGCTGGGCATCATCACCGAGGTCATGCTGAAGCTGCTGCCGAAGCCGAAGGCGCGCCGCACCATGCTGGCGCTCTATGATTCCATGGAGGACGCCGCGCAGACCATCAGCGCGATCATCGCCGCCAGGATCATCCCCTGCACGCTGGAGTTCCTGGACCGCATGACCGTCGGCTGTGTTGAGGACTACGCCCGGATCGGCCTGCCGACCGAGGTCGAGGCCGTGGTGCTGATGGAGACGGACGGGCACCCGGCCGTGGTCGAGGAGGAGGCGGCGCAGATGATGGAGCTGGCGCGGAGTCATGGCGCGAGGGAGGTGCGTGCTGCGGCGGATGAGGCCGAGGCGACGCGGCTGGCCACGGCGCGGCGCAGCGCCTTTTCAGCGTTGGCGAGAAAGCGGCCGACCACGATATTGGAGGACGTCACCGTGCCGCGCACGGAACTGGCGCACATGGTGAAATTCATCCGCGAGGTGGCGGAGAGGCATCGGTTGATGGTGGGAACCTTTGGTCATCTGGGAGACGGCAACCTGCATCCGACCTTTCTGACCAATGAACGCGACACGGAGGAGATGCATCGTGTGGAGGAGGCGCTGGAGGAGATCGTGGCCGAGACGATCCGCCTTGGAGGCACGGTCACCGGCGAACACGGCGTGGGGCTGGCCAAGAAGGCCTTTGTCAGGCGGCAGCTGGGCGAGGCCAGCTATGAGCTCATGCGCCAGATCAAGCGGGCGCTGGACCCGGAGTGCCTGCTGAACCCGGGAAAAATCTTTGACCTGTGAGCCTGCCGATTTCGATCACGGCCACCGAGGCGGTCTGCTCCCTGGGCGGCTCCATGGACGAGTGCCTGGAATCCTGGCGGGCCGGCAAGACGGGGCTTCAGGAGCATGAAGGCATGCTGCAGGGACGCATTGCGGACCGCAGCGTGCTGAAGGGCCGACGTTATGGAGCGGCCTCCAACCTGGCCGTGCATGTGGCGCGCGGCGCCGTCGAAAAGGCGGGCTGGAAGGCGGCCGAACTGCGGGATGCCTGGCTGTTTGCGGCCAGCAGCCGTGGCAATGCCGGTGAGTTGTTAGGCGAGAATGACTGGAGGCGGCCGTCGCCAAGGTTCAGCGCGAGCAACACGATTCACAGCGAGATCGCGGCGGCGGTGAGCATCGAGCTCGGCATCCGCGGTCCGTGGCAGATGGCCGCCAGCGGCTGTTCGGCGGGCCTGGACGCCCTGGGCCTGGCGCTCATGGCGCTGCGTTCGGGCATGTGCCGACGGGCGCTGGTGCTGGCCGTGGACCTGCCGCTGGTGCGGCGGTTGATCGAAGCTTTTCGAGAAACACGGCTTCTGGCCTGCGACCGGCTGAACGACCCGCTTTCTCCCGCCACCACGGGCCTGCATCTGGGCGAGGCCGGTGTGGCGGTGACGCTTGAGCCTGCGGATGCCGGGCTGGTGCAGGCTGGCGAGTATCAGGCGAACAGCGACGCCTATGACTCGCTGGTGATTCCGGAGGATGGTGCGGGACTTGCCGAGCTGCTCACGCGGTTTCCGAGGCCGGTGCTGGTCTGTCCTCATGCCACGGGTACGCCTAACCATTCCACTGCCGAAACGCATGCCCTGCGGACGGCCTTTGGTGAATCACCGCCGCCGCTGCTGATGCTGAAGCCCTTCACCGGCCACACGCTGGGCGCCTGCGGTCTTTTGGATGTGGCGTTGATGGCTGCGGCGCTTCCTGTTCTGCCGGGAAACCTTCCCGGCCTGACGGCGGTGGAGGCGGGTGAAATCCATCTTAGGCCCGGCGATTCCATCCTCAAGGTGGCGTCGGGGATGGGAGGGCACAACGCGGCCGTGCTCCTGAAGGTTCCCGCTGCCTGAGCGGGAGGCCTTTCTGAAGCGATGTTTGGTTGCCAAGCCGGGAGGGAGTTCGTTAGTCTGGCGGCATCGCCATGACCATCACTCCTGATCAATACGAGAAGCTCGGTGCCTTTTACCTTGGACGCGGATATGACCCGGAGGCGAAGCAGCTGCAGGAGGACCTGGTGATGTACGATTCGAAGGATCTCGTCACCCACGGCGTCGTGCTGGGCATGACGGGATCGGGCAAGACGGGTCTCTGCCTTGCGCTGCTGGAGGAGGCGGCGATGGACGGCGTGCCGGTGATCGCCGTGGATCCGAAGGGCGACATCGGCAATGCGCTGCTGAGCTTTCCGAACCTGAGCGCCGAGGAGTTCAAGCCCTGGGTGAATGCCGATGACGCCCGGCGAAAAGGTGTCAGCATCGATGATTATGCGCAGCAGCAGGCCGCCCTGTGGCAGAAGGGGCTGGGCGACTGGGGGCAGGGGGCAGAGCGCATCCGCAAACTTCGAGAAACGGTGGACATGGTCATCTACACGCCCGGCAGCAGCGCCGGACTGCAGGTCTCCATCCTGAGCTCGCTGGACTGTCCTGCGGCCGCCGTCATGGACGATGCGGAGGCTCTGGCGGACCGCATTGAAAGCACGGTCTCCTCGCTGCTCGGGCTCATGGACATCGAGGTGGATCCGGTGCAGTCGCCGGAGCATGTGCTGCTCAGCAACATCCTCGCCCACTGCTGGAGGAAGGGGCAGAACGTCACTCTGGAAAACCTCGTCCGTCACATCCAGCAGCCGCCGGTGCGCAAGGTCGGCGTGGTGGACATCGACACCTTCCTGCCCGAGTCGAAGCGAACGGCGCTGGCGATGAAGCTGAACAACCTCATCGCCTCGCCGGGATTTGCCTCCTGGCTGGAGGGCGAGCCGCTGGACATTCAGCGCCTGTATTACACCCCGGAGGGCAGGCCGCGCGTCACCATCTTCAACATCGCGCACCTGGGCGACTCGGAGCGCATGTTCTTTGTCTCGCTGCTGCTGAACCAACTGCTTGGCTGGATGCGGCAGCAGCAGGGAACGACCTCCCTGCGCGCCCTTTTCTACATGGACGAGATCTTCGGTTATCTGCCGCCCTCGGCCATGCCGCCGTCGAAGAAGCCCATGATGATCCTATTGAAGCAGGCGCGTGCCTTCGGCCTTGGGATGCTGCTTGCCACGCAGAACCCGGTGGACCTAGACTACAAGGCGCTGGCGAACATCGGCACCTGGTGGATCGGCCGTCTGCAGACCGAGCGTGACAAGGCCAGGCTTCTCGACGGACTGGAAGGGGCGGCAGGCGGCAGCGGCGGCAAGTTTGACCGGG
>JBIJBP010000032.1:0-41290 GCA_044345155.1 Prosthecobacter sp.
GGCACGGAATCCGAAGTCCCCTCGAACACCAGTTCAAAGCGCTCCCGATCAATGCTGCCAAAGGCTCCGTAGGTGTTGACCAGATGCAGCTTGTCAAAGGAACCGTTCATGGCCTGCTGGTCGGTGAAGAAAAGGTTTTTCACCGGAGCGATGCTGAGCCAGGCAACGACGCCCAGAAAAACCGCAGAGAGTCCCAGGTGCAGCCGTGAGCACGGCAGCTTTTCCACCGCCGAGGCTTCCGCCAGCGCCGTGATGCGCCGGGGCAGAACCCTCCTCCAGAAGCTGTCATCCAGGCAGGCAAGCGCCGGAATGAGGGTGAGCCAGTTGAGGAAGGACAGGTTGCCGGTGAGGATCAGGACAACCATGAAGCCCGCCATCAGCAGCCCGGCGGCATGTCGGGCCGGACGCCCGTAAAAGGCGAACCAGGGAGCGACCAGTTCAACCCCATGGTTGGTCAGCACGCCGGCCTGATGGAACCACTTCGGGGCAAAGTGCAGCCAGCGGCTGAGCGGATTGGGAACAGGCTGGGTTTCGTAGTGAAAATAGAGCGCCGTCAGGTCACGCCAGCATTCATCACCCCGCAGCTTGATCAGGCCGGCGCCGAGCATGATGCGCCAGATCAGCCAGCGATGCAGCCAGATCACCAGGATGGGTGGCGCCCGGCGCGGGAAGGGCCTGGGGTCCAGCAGAGGGCAGAGCAGCACGCCCAGAAAGCCGGTCTCAAGGATCTGGATGTCCCAGCCATACTGCAGCCACTCCTGGCCGATGGGCAGCAGGCACAGGTAAAGGAACCACAGGGCCAGCATCATCAGGGCGTTGGCCAGACCCAGCATCACCAGGGCCGAAAGCACCACCCCCGCCCAGGTCACGGCCAGGATCATGCCGTCCCCGCAGCCGAACCAAAAGATCGACGGCATTTCCAGGAACGCCGCCCAGGGGGAACCGAAATGCTCCACCACGCGCTGAACAAAAAGATCGGCGGGCAGAAGCCCCTCATGCCCGACGAGGGGAATGAACTGCTGGGCTGCCGACAGAAAGGCGACAAGCCAGACCAGGCCGGTGAAGCGGAGCAGGACAAAGCGCGTGAGCCGGTAATCGTCCCCCGCCCTTTCCAGACGCGCCAGGATCCTGCTCCAGAAACCAGGGCCAGGAACGGCCCTGGCCATGGACGGCTCAAGGGGAGGATCGGTGATCATGACCTGCTTTTCGTCCTGGGTTCAGCCTTTGCCCCGCCCTCAGCGGCACCTGCCCAACCCACGATTGGGTCAGGACTTGAACTCGGGATAGAAGGGGTTGTGCTGCTTCTCCTCGCCCACGGTTGTCAGCGGTCCATGGCCCGGGGCGACAACCGTTTCATCGGGCAGGGTGAAGATTTCCTTGCGGTTGGTGGCCAGGGCGTCCGCAAAGGAAACCATGCCGCCTCCCATCGAGCTGGCGAAGAGGGCATCGCCCACCACCGCCACGGGACGGGCCAGGCCGCGGATGACATAGGTCGTCCCCCCTTTGGAATGCCCCCAGGTGGAGCGGGCCTCGATCGAGAGGGATCCAAGACGCCAGGAGGTACCGGGCTCGAAGGACCGTGCCTCCGGATGCGGCTCACGGGAACTGACCAGCACCTCGTCCGCGCCCAGCGTGGCGATGTCCGCCACATGATCCGGGTGCGTGTGGGTCAGGAACAGGTATTTCAGCCTCAGCCCCAGTTCATCAAGCTTCCGGCGCATGGGCACCGCCGTGGCACCGGTGTCAAAGGCGGCGGCCTCACCGGTTTCAGCATCCCAGACCAGATAGGCGTTCACCGTCATGTCGTGGTAGGTCGTGTTGAACTGGGCAAGGCCGTCGAGAGCCACCGGCTGCGGCATCCAGCCCCCCTCCGCCATGGTGACCAGGGAGGGGCCGTGCAGGCCCAGGGCAGCCGCCAGTTTCAGCAGCACGGCGTGGTTCTTGTCACCGTCCTTCGCCGCCTCCACCTCCGCAGGGCTGACCCCGGCCTTTTCCGCGAGGGATTCCACGGTGAAACCCAGGCCGCGCTGGGATTTGCCGACCACGTCATTGAAGAGATCTTCGAGGGGGATGCTCATGCGCGGCCATCCAAAAACAACCCTTGCCCGGCGGCAAGCGCCAAATGGGGCTCATAAAATCAGTTTTCCGATTCCGGATTCCGCACTTAGATTTCCCCCATGCTCGATATTTTCACCAATCCCTTTTACACCTTCTGCATGGGCCTGGGCCTGGGCGCCGTCTTCCTGGTCATGGCCGTCGTCAGCCACTGGAGGACCAAGGGCGAGTTCCGCCGCTACAAGACCCACCTGAGCGACAAGCTTGAACTGGAGGCCCGCCAGATGCAGGAGACCAACAAGGAGAAGACTCGGCTTGCCTCGGAGAACGAAAGCCTGCGCGTGCAGATCGCACGGCTGAACGAAAAGCCTGACAACAAGCTCGGCCGCGAGCTTGAGGTCCTCGCACGGGCCGAGAAGCACATGATGATCAACGCTCCCGGCTTTGCTCCGGCCTGGGAGCTGGCAAAGTCCTCCGCGCTCTCCCAGATCGAGGCTGAGGAGAAAGGCTCCTCCTTTCCCCAGAAGATCTTCCGCAAGCTGATCGGGACCGGCTCCGGCACCGCCGGAAACGGTAGCCAGCCGCTGCCGGAAAACGCCACTTCCGGTGGCAAGTCGGGCTCGGCCGCCGCCTGATCACCCGTTTTCACCCTGCCGCCGCCTCATGCGTCCGGAGAAGGTCAAGTTCATGCTCCTGGCAGCTCACATGCCGAGGGCCGTGGGTTTTTACCGGGCCGTGTTCGGCCTCGATGACATCTTCGTGAGCGAATTCTGGAGCGAGCTGGCCTTCGGCACGGCCATCATCGCCTTTCACGGCGGCCATGACGGCTCCCCCAACCCCACCGGGCTGAGCTTCCAGTTTGAGGACGTCTTTGCGGCCGTGGACCTCGTTGAAAAGCACGGGGGGATGATCCTTGAAATGCCCAACCAAAGGGATGGCGAACCCATCCTGCTGGGCCGGTACCGCGACCCGGAGGGCAATGAGGGCTTCATCACCCAGTATGTGGGCTAAGAAAGGGGCGGTGATTTTCGTTGCACGATTCAACGGCTTCGGACGTATCAGACAGCAATCTGCGCCTCTGCGGGAATAAAACCTCCGCATGACGCGTCGGACATGGCCGTCTGAACCGCGGCCCCAAATCAACAAACCAAACATCCAAACCTACCATGAAGAAACTGCTCACCCTTGCGCTCTCCCTCGTCGCCGCCTCCGGCTTCGCCGCTGAGTTCCCCGACATCAGCATCGCCGACCTCAAGACCGCCATCGCCGAGAAGAAGGTCGTCGTCATCGACGTCAACGGCTCCTCCTCCTACAGCGCCGGCCACGTTCCTGGCGCCATCGACTTCGCCTCCAAGGGCGGAGACCTCGCGAGCGCCCTGCCGGCTGACAAGAACACCCTCGTGGTGGCCTACTGCGGCGGCCCCAGCTGCTCCGCCTACAAGAAGGCCGCCAACAAGGCCGCCGAGCTTGGCTACACCAACGTGAAGCACCTCTCCGCCGGCATCTCCGGCTGGAAGAAGGCCGGTGAAACCCTCGAGAAGTAAGCCTCTCCTTGAAGGCCGGGATGCTGGACAAGATCCACATCCCGGCTTTTTTGTGTCCAGCACCCCCACCGTCATGAAACACCTCCTCCGCACCCTCGCCCTCAGCCTTACCGCCGCCAGCCTCTCCTTCGCCGCCGACGACAAGCAGCCCGTCACCTACGAAGGCAAGATCACCGGCGTGGTCTGCGTCTCCTGCAAGGAGCATGTCGTCGGCGCCCTCAAGCAGAGGCTTCCGGACATCATCAGCGTCGATGTGAAGCCCGGCGAGACGCCCGAGGCCGAGGAGAAGAAGCTCATCATCGTGGCCGGAGGCGGAGGCATCACCAAGGAGGCGGCCATCGAGGCCCTGGGCACCTACGCCAAGAACTACACGATCACCAGCCTGAGCCGGAAGGACTGAGCCCCTCCCACATTGCCTCAGGACCGCAGAAGGATGCCCCCGCACGGAGTCATCCTTTTTGTTTGCCGGTGGGCCGGCATCCTGGCAGCCAAAGCCCGGCAGCCCCATGGATCATTACTCAAAAAGCCCGAGATGAAAGGTGGGCATGAGGTCTCCCGCCCCCTGGACGACAAGTGAATGACGCCGCCGGTGAGTCTTCCCCGCCGCTGGCAACCCGATGGATGTTTGGAGAGGCAGCCTAGACCGCCCCGCCCTGCATCTGGGATTCGTCCTCACGTCCCGCAGCATAAGCCTGGGCCACAAGCACCTGGGAATCCTGCTTCATCGCCCGCTGATCCTTGCGCCCTGAGGCATAAGATTCAAAGACATCGCGGATCTCATCACGCACCCGGCGGAAGACCGCCATCTGCGCCTCCTCGTCCCCGGTCGCATGGGCAGGATCGTCAAAACCCCAGTGATGGCGGTTCACCTGCCCGGGAAACATCGGGCAGGCCTGGTCCGCGTTGCCACAGACCGTGATGACGGTCTCCACCTGCTGGCCGAGGAATTCGTTCAGATGCTTGGAATGATGTCCGCTGATGTCGATGCCGATTTCGGCCATCGCCCGGATGGCCAGTGGATGCACATAGCCCGCAGGCTTTGAGCCTGCACTGGCGACATGGAAGTCATCACCCAAAGCTCGGCGCAGGATGCCTTCGGCGAGGTGGGAGCGGCAGGAGTTGCCGGTGCAGAGAATGAGGATGGTGGGTGTCATGGGATGCTGGTTGATGGCTGAGGATGCGGAAGATTCTGCGAGGCGAGGCGCAGCAGTGGCCCGGAGCCTGACGGCTCCTCCGGCTGCCAGGGCAGAAGCACTGTCCGACGTGCCAGACGACCCGCGACTTCATCGATGTAACGGTGCTCGTTCTGCTCACGCAGGCACAGCAAGGGGTCGCTGGTGCCGCTTTGCAGCAGGCTTTGATTGATGACCCAGGCGTATGGCTCGATGCGGGCGCGGCGCAGGTCTTCCTGAAGGGCGGCCGCCTCATGAACAGGCGTGGCCTCCGGCAGGGTGACCAGCAGAATGCGCGTGTATTCCGGGTCGCGCAGACTCTCCAGAAGGTGCATGACCTCGTCAGGCTGGGTGCTGCGGGCCTGCCTCTCCAGTTCACGTTGATAGGCCTGGCTGGCGTCCAGCAGCAGGAGCGTGTGCCCCGTGGGCGCCGTGTCCAGAACCACAAAACGATCCTTCCCCCTGCCCACCTCCCGGGCGAAGGCACGGAAGACTGCGATCTCCTCGGTGCAGGGCGAACGCAGGTCCTCTTCAAGGAGGGCACGCCCGGCCTCGTCCATCCGTCCACCCTGGGTGCCAAGCACCTCCTGGGTGTAGGCGGCGGTTTCCGCTGCGGGGTCGATCCGGCTGAGCGTGAGGTTTTCAACCCAGCCATCCAAGGTCTGCGCCAGATGTGCGGCAGGGTCCGTGGTGCTTAAGTGCACACGGTGGCCGCGATGGGCGAGATGCACGGCGATGGCGGCGGCCACGGTGGTTTTTCCAACCCCGCCCTTGCCCATGGTCATGATGACCCCGTGGCCAAGCTGCTCGAAGTCCTTCAAAACGTCCGCAAGATCCGTGAATGCAGGCGGCTGCCATGAAGTTGACGCGAGCGGACGGGGCGGCTGCATGATCTCATCCTCCGACTTGAGCAGAAACCGTAGGCCTTCGATGCCAAGAATGTTCACCGCCCGCAGAGGCACGGCGGAGCCAGGCAGTCCGCCGATGAAGTCCTCTGCATCCTGCATGGCCTTTTCACCCCGCTGCTGCATGGCAAGGGCCACCTTGTCCGCAGGATCACGTGCCTTGAAGACACCGTTGATAATCAGGCGTTGGTTTTCCATGCCTAGATGGCGCAGTTCATCGGAGGTGCGTGCGGCTTCCTTCAGCGCGGTCCGCTGAGGACGGCTCACCAACATCAGCGTGGTTAGCGTTGCATCGGCAAGCGTTCGAACGGTGGCCTCATAGACGGCGCGCTGCTTTTCCAGCCCCGCCAACGGGCCGAGGCAGGAGGTGCCGCTGGTGTTGGCGTCGAGAAACTGGTCCCAGGCCTTCGCCAGGCTCATCAGGCGCAGCGTATGTCCCGTCGGGGCGGTGTCGAAGATGATGTGGTCATGGCCGGGGTCCGCCCCGGCATCGCCGATGAGTCCGGAAAACTCATCAAACGCAGCGATCTCCACCGTGCAGGAGCCGGAGAGCTGCTCCTCCATGCTGCGCAAGGCGGCCTCGGGCAGCAGTCCGCGCATCGGACCGATCAATCGCTCACGATAGGCGGCGGCAGCCTCCACCGGGTTGATGTTCATGGCATCCAGCCCCGGAACAGCGGGCACCGGCGTCGGCCGGCCGGCCAGCCTGGTTTGCAGAACCTCATCAAGGTTGGACGCTGGATCTGTGCTGACCAGCAGGACACGGCGCCCTGCCTCAGCCAGGCTCAGTGCGGTGGCGCAGGAAAGTGATGTTTTGCCGACGCCGCCTTTGCCGGTGAAAAAAAGGAACCGCGTGGCGTCGGCAGGCTGAAACAGGGGCAGGTTCACGACTCGTCCTCCTTGACTCCCAAGGCCGCCCGAAAAAAGACAGGACGTTCATCATGACTTGGATAGCGCCCCTTGAGATAAACCTCACCATTCAGAAAGATGATCGGCAACACGCCCACGCCTTCCTTTTCCAGGGCCGTCTTGACCACCGCGTTGGTGACAAAGGCCAGCGGCTGCTGACCAAGGTTGAACCGCTCCACCTTGACCCCAAGCCCGGCGAGCTGGGAAAGCATTGCGGCAAAGTTCACAAGGTCAGGATCGACATTCGGGCCGCAGATGCCCGTCGGACAGCACATGGGCGGATCATAGATTTTAAGCGTTTTCATCTTGGTGAAGCAGGGCAAGGTCAGCAGCTCCTGCAGCAGCCGGGTTCACGGACGCCCATGCACAGGGGAACGGCGAGCAATGCGCCCAGCAAGGGCGCGAGAAGATAAATCCAAAGGTGGTCGAGATGACCCGACACCAGGGCCGGCGCCAGAGAGCGGAAGGGATTCATCGATGCCCCGCTGACAGGGCCTGCAAACAAGGCCTCCAGGGCGATGACGCCTCCAATGGAGATGCCGGCGGTGATGCCCTTCTCCTTCGCTCCGGTGGAGACGCTGAGGATGGTCAGCATGAGGATCCCGGTCAGCACCGTCTCCAGGATGAAGCTCTGCATCGCCTCTCCCGCCGGCAGCGTGGCCCCGAGAAAGGTGCTGTCCTGAGGAAACAAAAAGTGCAGCAAAGAACTCGCCGCCAGCGCACCGCAGGCCTGCGAGGCAAGATACCCCGGAGTCTCCCCCCAGGCAAAACGGCCCGCCGCCGCAAAGGCCAGTGTCACCGCCGGGTTCAAATGCGCCCCGCTCACATCCCCAAAGGTGTGGATCATCGCCAGCACGACGAGCCCGAAGACCAGGGCGACGCCTGCATGCGTGATGGCCCCCTGGGAGGCGGCGTTGATCACAATGGCCCCCGTGCCCGCAAAGACGAGCGTGAAGGTGCCGAGCAGTTCTGCGAGAAGCTTTTTCATAGAAGTGGGTCAGCAGCACTTTGTCCCCGGTTTGCAGCAGGGGGCGGCGGACGACGCCTTTGCCGGTGCAGGACCGCATTCCCCCGGCAGGCAGATGCCACGCGCCAGGCAGTCGGTATGTTTCAGGCCCAGGCGGAAGCAGAGCACGCCATCCAACTCCTCGGCGGATTCCACCGGAAACTGGGCGACGACAAAATCCTCGTATTCGACCTCAACCGGCAGTTCATGGGAGGGAAGCACATCACCGGCCCTCTCAAAGATGGACGCCAGCTTTCCAGCATGAAGGCGGTGGTCGACATCGTCATGCACCCAGGTCTGCAGCAGGCAGGTCTCCTGCACACGCCGCGTGCCGCCACAGTCGATGAAACGCTTCGTCACGTGCCCCACCTCGGTGATGTGAAAGTGGGCGGGAATCATGCCTCCGTCCGGCAGGATGAAACCCAGCGGCTTGTCGGAATGAGCTTGAAGGGTGGAGATGAATTCAGCGGTGTTCATGAAAGGTCAGCAGCAGGACTTGGCAGCGCACTTTTTTCCCGGGGCGATCTGGTCGACGCAGCGCAGAAAGTCCCCCAGACAGTCACAGGCGAGGCGATAGTAGATGTTCAGGCCGTGCTTTTCACAGGAGAGCACGCCGGCCTCGCGCATCAGGCTGAGGTGCTTCGAAACCGTGGACATGTCCGCCCCCACCAGTTCACGCAGGTCGCAAACGCACATCTCCCCCTCCATCAACGCCTCGGCGATGAGCAGGCGGGAGGGATGCGCCAGGGCCTTGATGACCACGGCGCGCTTTTCGGAGGCTTTTCGATTCGCGCGCATCTATTTGGCCATTTAGCCAAATAGATGCGCGGGGCAAGTGAAACCTTCCGCAGACGCTAACCCCTCCCCGTGCCGCCACCCGCACACGCCTGGCGGGAGAATGGCCTTCATCGCTGCTTGCAGCCGCCAAAAGCCGGGGCATGAAGCCCGCATGTCATCCCCCAAGGCACGTTACATCATGATCGGCGGCTTCCTCGGCGCCGGCAAGACCACCACCGTCGGCAAGCTGGCACAGCACCTGAGCGGGCAAGGCCTCAAGGTGGGCCTGATCACCAATGACCAGGCGGGAAGCCTGGTGGACACGAAGCTGCTGCGCGGCCAGGGATTCGCCACCGAGGAGATCGCAGGCGGCTGCTTCTGCTGCCGCTTCGGCTCGCTCGTCGATGCCGCAGGCAGGCTGGCGGACAACGCGAAGCCGGACGTCTTCATCGCCGAGCCCGTCGGCAGCTGCACGGATCTCGTCGCCACCGTGACCTACCCGTTGCGCCGGATGTATGGTGATGCCTTCACCATCGCCCCGCTGGCCGTGCTGGTGGACCCTGTGAGGGCACGCCGTGTCTTCGGCCTCGACCAGGGTGGCAGCTTCTCCAGCAAGGTCGTCTACATCTTCAAAAAGCAGCTCGAGGAGGCGGACATCATCGTCATCAGCAAGAGCGACCTCGTCTCCGAAGACGAACGCGAGGAGTTGAAAGTCGTGCTTGGGCGAGAGTTCCCAGGCACTCGCGTTTTCACCACCTCACCACGCTCCGGAGAAGGCCTGGCGGATCTCTTCAACCAGTTGATGACGGACGAGCAGGCACGCAAAAACGCCATGCTCGTGGATTACGAAGTTTATGCCGAGGGCGAGGCCCTGCTCGGCTGGCTCAATGCCACCGTGAACCTGACGGCCGAGGATGAATTCGACGCCAATGACTTCCTGCGCGTCCTGGCCGGTGATGTCCAGCAACGCCTGAAGGACATGAAGGCTGAGATTGCGCACTTCAAGATGACCTATAGCCCGGACGACGGCATCGCCGGCGAACTCGCGAGCATCAACCTGGTTCGTAGCGACCACGAGCCGGAGCTGGGCATGGAGCTGGATGAGCCCAGCGAGGGCGGCCAGCTCATCATCAACCTGCGTGCGGAGGCGGATCCCGCCAGTCTCATGCAGGCCGTGATTGCAGCGATCGAGGCGACCACGCCGCGCTTCCCCAATCTCAAGGCCAGCCTGGAGCATCAGGAGCATTTCCGACCCGGCAAGCCGACGCCCACCCATCGGGACGCCTGACTTCAACCCTCAGGCCGCCTCCTGGGCGGGCGTCTTCACCTGTTCGAGCAGCCTGCTGATCAGGTCATCGACCTTCACCTGCTGCGCCTCTCCCTCGAAGTTCAGGATGATGCGATGGCGCAGCGCCACGTGGGCGATGGCGCGGATGTCATCCGTGCTGACCGCCGTGGCGCCGTTGACGGCGGCAAGCACCCGGGCGCCGCGGATCAGGCTCTGGAGTCCGCGCGGACTGCTTCCATAAGCAACGAAGCGCTGGACCTCCGGCAGCACACCGGGATGCTCAGGATGAGTGGCAAGCACCAGCCGGCTGGCATAGCGCGCAACCGGGTCCGCCACCGGCATCTCCGCGAGCTGCTTTTGAAATGCCTTTAGTTCGGTGCCGGACACCAGGCTCTCCAGTCTCTGCTCGGCGAAACCGGTTGTGCGACGGCTGATCTCCACCAGCGACTCCAGGTCGGGAAACGGCACCCGGATCTTGAACATGAAGCGGTCCAGCTGGGCTTCCGGAAGCGGGTAGGTGCCCTCCATCTCCATCGGGTTCTGCGTGGCGAGCACAAAGAAGGGATCCGGCAGGGAGTGACGCTCGCCCCCGGTGGTCACGGCATGTTCCTGCATGACCTCGAGCAGGGCGGCCTGGGTCTTGGGTGTGGCACGGTTGATTTCGTCCACCAGCAGCAGGTTTTTAAAGACAGGCCCCTTTTCAAAGAACATCACCCGGCGTCCGTACTCGTTTTCATTGACGATGTGGGTGCCCAGGATGTCAGCAGGCATCAGGTCCGGCGTGCATTGCACACGCCCGGGCTCAAGGCCGACCACCTGGGACAGCGTCCTCACCAGGAAGGTTTTGCCAAGGCCTGGCACGCCCTCCAGAAGCACATGGCCTCCGGCAAAGACGGCGATGAGCACGTCGGTGAGCAGTTGATCATATCCCACCACGGCCTTTTGGAGTTCCGTTTTGAGCTGGCCGAAAAGAGTGCTGAAGGAGGACATGGGATGCGGGCGCGCGCATGCATAAACGGCTGCCCCTTCCGTGCAAAGGAAAGCACAGGACACTTGCCAGCCCAGGCATCCCGCCTCCTTTCAGACCATGAACACCCCCGTTTCTCATGTCGGTCTCCTCGGCCTTGGCATCATCGGCAGCCGCGTGGCTGAAAATCTCAGCAGAGCTGGATTTCAGGTTTCCGTCTGGAGCCGAACGGGCAGGACGGCTCCCGGAGCCCTCGCCTCCCCGTCCGAGGTGGCACGGGCTGCGCAGGTGATCCAGATCTTTGTCAGGGATGACGAGGCCCTGCTGGGTGCGCTGAAAGAAATGCTGCCTTCACTGACCCCCGGACATGTCGTCATGAACCATGCGACGGTCAGCAAGGATGCCACCCTGGAGGCCGCCCGTATGTGCGATGAAGCAGGCGCAGCCTTTCTCGACGCCCCGTTCACCGGCAGCAAGATGGCCGCCCAGAACGCCAAGCTTTGCTATTACATCGGCGGCCCGGCCGAGGTGCTCGAAAAAGTGCGTCCGGTGCTGGAGGCCAGCGCGGCAAAGATCCTTCACCTGGGCGGCATCGGCGATGCGATGGTCCTGAAGATCGTCACCAACCTGATCACGGGAGTGACCGTCAAGGCCCTGGTCGAGGCCGCTGCGATCACCAGGGCCGAGGGCATTCCCCTGGAAGCCCTGAAGACCGCCCTGGAGTCGAATGCCAACTACAGCCCCCTGATTGGCATGAAGCTGCCAGCTCTGATTCTTCAGGACTTCGAACCGCACTTCTCCCTGGTCAACATGCTGAAGGATGCTGACTTCGCCCGCCAGCTCGCCACCCGATCAGGCAGCAAAACACCCGCGCTTGATTGCACGACGGAGGCCATGCGCGCGGGTGTTGAAGCAGGTCTGGGTGATCAGGACTTTTCAGTGATCGGCCGTCTCATCGAATAAGGCCGTCAATAGGCAGAAGCTCCACGGATACAGGCAGGGCGTCACCGGAAACCCCGACAAAACCTTCATTCGCAGCCACGGGTGACTCGTGTCCGTCAAAATGACGGCTGAGCAGAATGCCTTCAATTTCAAGCTGCCTGCCCTGCTCAACCTCACGAATGAGTTCGCTCTGAACCGCCAGGGAAGGCTGGCTGGACAGCGCCCCTGGCACGGGCTCGGTAACCGCCAGAACGTTCGGAATCGAGGCATCCTGATGCGAACCGTTGATTTTCAAGGCTCCCCAGGTCGCCACCAAGGCCACACAGGTGGTCGCCGCAGCCATTGTCATGCGGGGCGAAACCAGATCCTCCCAAAAGGTCACCATGCGCTCCCAGAGCAGGCCGCGCGCTGATTGACGCAGAAGTTCCGAGCGCTGGCGCTCACGAAAGCGTGCCACAAAGTCCTCCACAAAGTCCTCTCCAGGGGTTTCAAACCTCTTCAGCCGAATGATTCGCTGCAGGTTGTCGAATTCGCTCATGAGTATAGGGGATGATAGTTATGGATTTTAACGTGCTAAGCGACGGGAACAAAGCATTTATTTGACCAAATCCTCCAGGTAACTTTGCAGCAGACGATGCGCATAGAAAAGCCTGGACCGCACCGTGCCCTCCGAGACACCCAGGATCTTGGCAATTTCATTGTGCTGAAGCCCCTGGACATCGTACAGCGTGACAACTGTGCGGTGGTCCTCCGACAACTTCATCAGGGCCTCGTTCAACCTTTTTTGTAATTCGTGAATATTCACCTCCCGGACGGTGTCCCGGTTGGCTGTGGTGATTTTGATGAAGTCGGGGTCGTTCTGAATCCCGCTGTCCACATCGTCCAGGCTGACTTTGGCGTAGCGACCCCTCTTTTTCAGGAAGTTCAGGGTCATGTTCACCGAGATCGAATAAATCCAGGTGTAGAAGGACGATTTACCCATGAACCGCTTCAGGGACCGGTAGGCCTTGGCGAAAATTTCCTGGAGCAGGTCCGCCGTGTCATCCCGGTTGGAGGTCATGTTGTAGACCAGGCCGTAGAGCTTGGGAGTGTATTTCCGCACCAGTTCGTCAAAGGCCCGGGTGTCTCCCGCCTGTGCCCGCTCGACAAGCAACCTGTCCTCTGCAGCACTGCTGCTGACGGGGTGTTCGGTCTCGGTGGCGGCCTCCATGTAATGTATGGTCAGTGTGAATACAGGCTGAATTTCAAGCAAACCACCTTCCCTGCATAGAGACAAGTTTTTCTTCAAAGGAGTTAAGAACTCCCCTCCCACCCGGCAACCGAGGCTGGTTCTTGCTTCCCAGCCCGGCCCGCGCCATCTCAACCTCGTGAAAGTCCCCCACATCGTCATCGCCCAGATCATCCGTACGCTTCACGACATCTTCGTGGACCGGCGCTACTCCGACAAGGCGGTGGAGTTCGCCTTCAAGCATCACCCCAAATGGGGCAGCCGTGACCGAAGGCTGTTCGCCGAGTCCGTCTACGAATGTGTCCGCCACTGGCGCTGGCTCTGGCACCTTGCCGGACTTCCTGACGCGGATCACGCCCGCAGAGAGTGCATCGGCGATGAACAGCTCTGGAGCGTCTGGGCCGCCCAGTGGATCACCAGCGGCAAGGACCTGCCTCCTTTCGACGAACTGGCCGGCATCCGTGCCCAGGACATCCGCGCCAGGACCAAGGATGACGTCCCTGCCGTTGTCCGGCTTTCCCTGCCCGACTGGCTGGACGCCCGCTGCAGCCGTGAGCTGGGGGAAACCTGGCCCGCCATCCGTGAAACCCTGAACCAGCCTGCGGAGGTTTTTCTGCGCACCAACACCCTGAAAACGGACCGCCGCAGCCTCAAGGAACGCCTGGGACAGGACGGATTCATCACCGAAGCCCTCAAGCCCATCCCCACCGCGCTCGTCATGCAGCAGCGCTACAACGTCTTCAGCATGGCCGCTTTCAAAGAGGGCCTCTTCGAGGTGCAGGACGCATCCTCCCAGCGTGTCGCCCCCTTTGTCCAGGTCGAGCCGGGGATGAAGGTCATCGATGCCTGCGCCGGCGGCGGCGGCAAAACCCTGCACCTCGGAGCCCTCATGCAAAACAAGGGCCGCATCCTCGCCCTCGACGTGCATCAGTGGAAGCTCAACGAGCTGCGCAAACGCTGTGGCAGGGCCGGTGTGGACGTCGCGGAAACCCGTCTCATCGAGGGTAGCAAAACCCTCAAGCGCCTCTCGGGCTACGCTGACCGCCTGCTGCTGGACGTCCCCTGCTCCGGACTGGGCGTGCTGCGCAGAAACCCGGACGCCAAATGGAAACTGAGCGAGGTGGAGATCGACCGTCTCATCGTCGAACAGCAGGACATCCTGACCCGCTACAGCGCCATGGTGAAGCCGGGTGGCAAGATGGTCTACGCCACCTGTTCCATCCTGCCCTCCGAGAACGAGCTGCAGGTACAGAAGTTCCTCGCCGCCCACGGCGACGACTGGACGCTTGAAGAGGAACTGAAGCTGAACCCTGCCGAGACCGGGCACGACGGCTTCTACGCCGCCCGGCTCCTGCGCAAGCCAGCCGCTCCCGCCGCTGACATCCAGCCCGAGCCCGCCACGTCCGAAGCCGAATGAACACCCTGCTGAAACTGGCCTGCCTGCTGACCGCCTGCACCTGTCTGCAGGCCCAGCTTTCCGTGCCCCAGCCCTATCGTGAACTGCGCGGCTCCTGGATCGCCACCGTCCACAACATCAACTGGCCCTCCCAGCCAGGCCTGCCCGTGGCGACTCAGCAGGCCGAGCTGGAGCGCCTGATCCAGAGCGCCCACGACAGCGGCCTGAACTGCCTCATCTTCCAGGTCCGCTCCGCCTGCGAGGCGATGTACGAATCCAAAATCGAACCCTGGTCCTGCTACCTCAGCGGCCTGATGAGCCTGCCGCCCTCACCCAAATGGGACCCGCTCGCCTTCGCCATCGAGGCCGCCCACAAACGAGGCATGGAACTCCACGCCTGGTTCAATCCCTACCGCGCCCTGGCAGGCGACCGCTTTGCCCCCAGCGCCGGGCATGTCCGCCGCGAACATCCGGAATGGACCCTTAAATATGGCCGCGACTGGTGGCTGAACCCCGGCCTGCCCCAGGTGCGCCAACGCGTGCTCGACGTGATCCTTGATGTCACACGCCGTTATGATGTCGATGGCATTCATCTCGACGACTATTTCTACCCCTACCCGGTGAACGGAGGCGACGGCAAGCCCGTCCCCTTCCCCGATGACGACACCTACGCCCGCTATCGGAATGGCGGCGGCGCTTTGGAACTCACGGCCTGGCGACGGGAAAACGTCGATCAAACCGTCCGCGCCATCTATGAAGGCATCAAGTCCGTGCGGCGCACCGTGAAGTTCGGCATCAGCCCCTTCGGCCTTTGGCGGCCCGACTTCCCGCCTGGCACTGGCGGCGGACTCGACCCGTACGAACACATGGGAGCCGACAGCCGGGGCTGGCTTCAGAAAGGCTGGGTCGATTACCTCGCCCCGCAACTTTACTGGACCATCGACCGCCCCAAGCTCGGCTTTGCCACCTACTTCGAATGGTGGCTGGGGGAAAACACCCTCGGCCGCCACATCTGGCCCGGCATGAATACCAGCAAGATCGGCGACGATCGCCGCGCCGGTGAAATCCTGGCCCAGATCAGCATCACCAGGTCAAGGCAGGCCCAGATGCCGCCCGGTCATTTTCACTGGAACTTCGGCGCACTCGACAAGGATCTCGGCAAGATCAACACTCTTGCCCGGGAACGCGCCTACGGTCTCCACACCCTGCCACCGGCCAGCCCCTGGCTGAGCAACAACAGCCTCCCGGCACCCCGCGTCGAACGTGTCGCCGAGGGCAGCCGACTGCGCTGGTTCTTTGACGATCTGCGCTGGGATGCCTCCTGCCGCTGGTGGGCCGTCCAAGCCCTGGTCGATGGCAAGTGGCGCACGCAAGAAGTCACCTTTCACAGCCAGCACGAAACGGGCTGGCCCAAGGGCGCGGCCGCAGTAGCCGTGCGTGCCGCAGGCCCCGCCTGGGAGCTTGGCCCCGCCACCGTCATCTCCGGCAGATAGGACAGGGCACCTTGGTATTTTCTGTCCAAAAAACCGCCGGTCTGCTCTTGTGGTGGCAGCCATGCCTAACCGCAGACATTTCATCAACGCCCTCCTCACCGCCCTTGGCGGCTCTGTTTACGCCGCCGACGGCAGGCCCAAGACCCTCGTCCTCCAGTCCGCCTGGGACACCGTCAACATCGGCGACATCGGCCACACTCCAGGCACGCTGCGGATCATTGAAGAACATCTCCCCGGCCTGAAGGTGGTGCTCTGGGCCATGAAGCTCGACGAGCGCGTCACCGCCATGCTCCAGCGCCGTTTTCCCCAGGTGGAAATCCTCCAGGGCAACCTGTTCAAGGACGGCGAAAAGGACCGCAGGCTTCAGGAGACGGTGAAAAACTGCGACCTTTTCATCCGCAACTCCGGCATGGGCCAGGACATCACCTTCATGCAGTTCTGCCGTAAACATGGCAGGCCCTACGGCCTGTTCGGCCAGTCCTACTTCCCCAGCATGATCGAGGGCGAGGGCGCCGATGAACGCCGCGACCTGCTCAACCACGCCGCCTTCATCTACACCCGCGAGACCAAGACCCTCGACATCCTCCGCAATGGCGGAGTGAAGACACCCGTGCTCGAATTCGGCCCCGACGGCTGCTTCGGAATCGACGTGCGCGACGACGAACGCGGGTTGGCCACCATGAAGAAGCTCGGCCTGGAGGAGCGCCGGTTCATCACGCTTCAGTTGCGCACCAACACCGCCAAGCTGCCAGGCGTCGACGACACCCGCACGCCCAAGCTCAACCCCCTGCACCCGACCCCGCAGCAGCAGGCCGACGACGAGCGCCGCGCGGCCAAATACCGCGAGCTGGTGACCCTCTGGGTTCAGAAGACCGGCCACAAGGTGCTCATCGCTCCCGAGGTGAAGAAAGAGATGGAGCATAACAAAAGGCTCATCCACGACCCACTGCCGCCGGAGATCCGGAAGCATGTCGTGAACCTCGAGTACTTCTGGAACGCCGACGAGGCCGCCTCCGTCTTCGCCCGCGCCCACACCGTCGTCTGCCATGAGCCGCACTCCCCCATCATCGCGCTCGCCAACGGCACGCCGATCATCCACACCTACTCCGAGTTTCACTCGCCCAAGTGCTGGATGTTCAAGGACATCGGCCTGCCTGAATGGCTGCTCGAGATGGACGAGACGCCGGCCGAAAGGATGGCCGAGGCTCTCTTCGCCATCGACGCCGACCACGCCGCCGCCCAGGCAAAGGTGAAGCAGGCCATGACCTATGTGCATCAGTGCTTCGCCGGCTCGATGAAGCATGTGCAGGGCCTGCTGTAAAATGGCGGTTTGCTCTTCCACCCCGGGCATCTATGATCCCCGACATGAACTCCGACGAACTCCAGGAGCCCTTGAAAAAGCGCGTGGGCGGCAGCTTGTCACGCCTCCCGGCGCTCAGCCGACTGGCCATGCTGCAGCGCAACGCGCTGCTTCTGCGAGGTAACGTCTGGAAACCGCCCCACGATCATGGAACCCTCGTTCGCAAAACTGTTGGCAGGACTCGCTGACCACGACGTGCGCTTCATCGTCGTCGGCGGTGTTGCCGTCACCTTGCACGGCTATGTCCGCCTGACTGAGGACGTGGACATCCTCCTGGATCCCGGCGCGGAGAACATTGCCAGATTTCTCGGCTGCATGACCGGCTTCGGCGAAGGATTCGCACGTGAGCTCAGCGTTGACGACTTCGATGACGCGGAGGGCGCAATCCGGATTGTCGAAACCGTAGAGCACATCCAGCTGGACGTTTTCACCCGGATGAGCGGGCTCCACTATTCGGATGTCATCACGGATGCAGACAGCCTTGAACTCGGCACACACATCATTCGTTATGCCTCCAAAGCCTCTTTGATCAGGTGGAAGGAAAATTCCGTGCGGGAAAAGGACCGGCTTGATGCCATGGCTCTTCGAAAGCTGACCGCCAACCCGCAGGCCTTCGACTGATGACCTCCCGCCGCGCCTTCCTCCATCACGGCACCCTCTGGCTCGCCGGACTCGGCGGCGGCAGGCTCCTCGCCACTGAACCTGATGCCAGTCCGCTGCTGCGCGTCGGCCTGATGACCGACCTGCATTACGCCGACAAGGAACCCGCACGCACCCGCTTCTATCGCGAAGCCCTGGCCAAGCTCGATGAAGCCGTGCAGGTCATGAACCGCGAGAAGCCGGCGCTCGTCGTCGAACTCGGCGACTTCATCGACCAGGCCGATTCCGTGGAAAAGGAGATCGAGTGGCTGAAGACCATGGAATCGCACTTCGCCCGGCTTGCCATGCCAAGGCACTACGTGCTGGGCAACCACTGCGTCGGCACGCTGACCAAGCAGGAGTTCGCCGCCCACACCCAGGCTTCCGCTAGCCATGAGAGCTTCGAGGCCGGCGGCGTGACCTTCCTGATCCTCGACGCCTGCTTCCGCTCCGATGGCACTCCTTATTCACGGAAGAACTTCGACTGGAAGGATGCCAACATTCCCGCAAACCAGCTTTCCTGGCTGGAGGATCGGCTCGCCAAGGCCGGCGGGCCCGTCATCGTCCTCGCTCATCAGCGCCTCGACAACGACAAGGCTCACGCCGTGCAGAACGCCGCCGCCGTGCGCTCGCTCCTTGAAAAGTCCGGCAAGGTGCTCGCCGTCTTCCAGGGGCACTCGCACAAGAACGACTACCAGCAGATCAACGGCATCCATTACACGACGCTCGTCGCGATGGTCGAGGGCGGCGGCGCGGAGAACAACGGCTACGCCCTTCTCGACATCCACGCCGACGGCTCCCTGCGTCTCAACGGCTTCCGCCGGCAGGTTGATCGTGCCTTGAAGCACGCCTGAGGCAGCGGCCTGCACTGGAGAATTCGGAAGATCAACAGGGCCTGCTTCGTCATGCTGTCATGCGCCTTTTTCAGACTGTCCTCGCCACCCTTCTCCTTGCATCATCCTTGTCACCGGCCCTGGAACCCGGGTTCGAATCCCTCTTTGACGGCAAAACGCTCGACGGCTGGAAGCACGATGGCAACTGGGCGGTGGTGAACGGAGAAATTGCCCGGGTGAAGAAAGGCGGCTCCCTCGTGTATCAGAAATCGAAGGTGCCGGATGACTTTGAGCTGCGCTTCGAATGGAAGGTCTCCAGGGCTTGCAACAGCGGCGTGTATTACCGGCCCGGCCAGTATGAGTACCAGCTGCTCGACAACGCGAACAGCCCCTACGGTGAAAACCCGCGCCAGGCGGCTGCGTCGCTGTTCTTTGGCATGGCTCCGGCCCGGGATGTCGTGAAGCCCTTCGGCGAATGGAACGAAGGGCGCATCGTTTGCAAGGGAACGGTCATCCAGCACTGGCTGAACGGCGAAAAGGTGGTCGACTTCGATTACGCCGACGCGCGCTGGTTGAACGAACTTGAAGTGCTGCGCATTCGTGGCGGTGACCTGACGAAACGCGGCGCGAACCTTTCGCTCCAGGATCACGGAGCCGATGTGGGGTTCCGCAACCTGCGCTGGCGGGCCATTCCCGCCTCGGAGAACCTCAACAGCGAGAACCTCACCCCGATGCCGATTCCCGACAGCGCGCTGCGCAAGGAGCAGGGTCGGCTGAACAAGATGCTGGCCGCGAGCAAGGGCGTCTGGAAACACGAGGAGCTGAAACGCTTCCAGGCGGAAGAGGCCCATCAGGGGGTCGCCGTGGATTCGCAGCACTTCTATGCCATCACCAACGCAGGCATTGGCAAATACCGCAAGGACACGGGCGAGCGCATTGCGGGCTGGAAGGACACCAGCGGCCGCATCAAGCACCTCAACGCTGGAATCGTCATCGATGGCAGGCTGTGGTGCGCGCACTCGAACTATCCGGAGATGCCGATGAAAAGCTCCGTGGAGGTCTTCGACATCACCACGATGCAGCCTCTCGAAAGCATCGACCTCACCGGCGTCGGAGGATCGCTCACCTGGGTGGACCGTCGCGACGGCTGGTGGTATGCCTGCTTCGCCCAGTACGCAAAGACCGGCGACCCCGCCCGCACGCGTGTCGTGCGCTTCGATTCGGCCTGGCAGCCCGCCGCCGAAATCCGCTTCCCTGCCGAGATGGTGGCGAAGTTCGGCAAGCACAGCAGCTCTGGCGGCAGCTTTGGCCCTGACCGCCACCTCTTCATCACCGGCCACGACGCCCAGGAGCTGCATGTTCTCGATCTGCCGGTTGAAGGCGACACCTGGACCTGGCGGACCGCCATCCCGATCAGCGCGCACGGCCAGGCCTTTGCCTGGGACCGCAGCCAGCCCGGCATTTTTTATTCCATCGACCGGCGCAGCAAGGAGGTCATCGTCTCACGAATCTCACGCAAGCCTTGAAGGGCCTTGTTTTGAAGAGAGAAGCCGGCGCTCGGAGCGTTTCAGGCGGCCTTTGATCCTCGTCATGAAACGCCTGCTTCTCCCCCTTATCGCCCTGCTGGCCTGCCAGGCCCCCGCGGCGGACAAGCCTAACCTTGTTTTCATTCTTGCCGACGATCTTGGCTACACGGATGTCGGCTGTTTCGGATCGAAGTACTACGAGACCCCCAACATCGACCGGCTGGCGTCCCAGGGCATGAAGCTGACCAGCCACCATCATCATCAGAACTGCCAGCCCACGCGCGCCGCCCTGATGTCGGGCCAGTACGCCCCGCGCACCGGCGTTTACACCGTGGGCGGCATCGACCGTTTTGACTGGTCCATGCGCCCGCTGCGACCCGTCGACAATGTCACCAGCCTGCCCCTGGATAAGGTCATCATCGCCAAGGCCCTGAAGGACGCCGGCT
Source organism: Prosthecobacter sp. (assembly GCA_044345155.1). GTDB lineage: Bacteria > Verrucomicrobiota > Verrucomicrobiia > Verrucomicrobiales > Verrucomicrobiaceae > Prosthecobacter. The sequence continues at coordinate 20,487 of JBIJBP010000032.1, forward strand.
ACGCCACCGGCATGTTCGGCAAATGGCATCTGGGCCAGAACGGCGACTTCCACCCGGGCAAACGCGGCTTTGACGAGGCCATCGAATCCTCCGGGGTTCACTTCAAGTTCAAGACCGATCCGCCGGTCGAGCACCCGAAGGACCAGTATCTGGCCGACTTCCTCACGGACAAGGCCGTGGACTTCATCCAGCGCCACAAGGACGGCCCGTTCTTCCTTTACCTGCCGCACTTCGGCGTTCACTCGCCACACCAGGCCAAGCCGGAGCTGATCGCCCGCTTCAAGGACAAACCCGGGGTCGGCGGACACAACAACCCCACCTATGCCGCCATGATCGCCAGCGTCGATGAAAGCGTCGGCCGTGTGATGGCGGAGCTGGAGAAGCAAGGCATCGCCGACAACACCGTGCTCATCTTTTCCTCCGACAACGGCGGTGTGGGTGGCTATGCCAGGGAGGGAATCAAAAAAGCAGGCGACATCACCGACAATGCCCCGCTGCGCAGCGGCAAAGGCAGCCTCTATGAGGGCGGCACAAGGGTCCCCTTCATTGTCCGCTGGCCGGGCGTCACCAAGGCGGGAAGCTCCGCTAATGTTCCAACCATCCATGTGGACATCTACCCGACCTTCCTCGAAATCGCCGGTGCACCCGCCCCGCCGAACCAGCCGCTCGATGGCGAAAGCCTAGTGCCGCTCTTTCGCAACGCCGGCGCAAGCCTGAAGCGCGACGCCATCTTCCAGCACTTTCCTGGCTACCTTGGAGCCGGAACCGACACCTGGCGCACCACTCCGGTCGGGCTGGTCCAGTCCGGCCCCTGGAAGCTCATGGAATTTTTCGAGGACCACCACCTGGAACTGTACAACCTGGACGACGACATCGGCGAAACCCGTAATCTGGCCACCCAGATGCCGGAAAAGGCGGCGGAATTGAAAGCAAAGATGGTTGCCTGGCGCGAAGCTGTGGGTGCCAGGATGCCCACCCCGAACACGCCCGGCAAAGCAGGTGCCCAACCCAGAAAAAAGGCTGCCGGGAAAGGCAAAAAGAAGAAAAAATCGACCGACGAATGATCTGATGGGCGGACCGCCGCCACAGCCCCCATCGCAAGGCAGGCATCCCGGAGCGCAAAGTTGGCACAATGACCGCTTTTCCGTAAGCACTGCTGACGCTTTTGCGTAGTTTTATCACCCCCCAATGAATACTTCTCGTCGTCAGTTTCTTCGCGGTACCGGTGTCGCCCTTGGCCTGCCCTGGCTCGAATCCATCTGCGCTTTTGGAGCCACGTCCGTCAAGAACAACACCGCCCCGCGCCGCCTTGCGGTCTGCTTCACCGGCAACGGCGTGAACCCTCACCACTGGGGCGCGGAAACAACCGCGGGCGGCATGGTCTTCAAAAAGTCGCAAACCCCGCTCGAAGGGCTGAAGAAACACGTCAACGTCTTCACAGGCCTGTGGAACCCGACCACGGTTGAGGGCGAGGGCGGCCACTACCCAAAAATGAACGTGCTCTGCGGTCTGAAGGTGAAAAAGACCACCACGGACGTCGAGGTGGGCACCACGATGGATCAGATCATCGCCGAACACACCGGCAGGTTCACCCCCGTGCCCAGCGTCGTGCTTGGCACCGAGCGCCCGAGCTACAGCACGGACAGCGGCTTCACCTCGATCTACTCCGCCTACATCTCCTGGAGCAGCCCCACCACTCCGGCCCCCAAGGAGATCTTCCCGCAACAGGCTTTCGACCAGCTCTTTGACGACGGCAGCCGTCGCAAGCGCGACAAGAGCATCCTCGACCTGGTGCTTCAGGACGCCGGCAGCCTCAGGACCAAGCTCAGCAGCCGCGACCGGCAGAAGCTCGACGAATACCTGACTTCCGTGCGTGAAATCGAACAGCGGGTCGAACTGGCTGAAAAAATCAGCCAGGCCGAGACCAACGGCAGCGGCTGGCAGCCGACGGTGAAGACCGTCACCCTCGGGCGTCCCTCCGCAGGCATCCCGGCCAGCAGCGAGGATCACCTGCGACTCATGTTCGACATCATGCTCCTGGCCTTCCAGATGGACCGCACCCGCGTGGCCACCTTCATGATGAACAATGACCTGTCGAACATGCGCTTCCCCAGCCTCGACGGCATCAGCGGCGGCATCCATGAGCTTTCCCACCACGCCAACGACGAACATCGCCTGAGCCTGTATCAGCGCGTCAACGAGCATCAGGTCAAGCTCTGGGCTGAGTTCCTCGCCAAGATGCAGGCCACGAATGAAGGCGAGCGCAGCCTGCTGGAAAACAGCATGATCCTGCTGACCAGCAGCCTCATGGACGGCAACGCGCACGATTCACGCGAGCTCCCCGTGGTCCTCGCCGGCAACGGCGGCGGCACGATCCAGGGCGGACGTTTCCATGACCTCAGCAAGGATCCGAACCGCAAGCTCTGCCGCCTGCACATCGCCCTCATGGACCGCATGGGGGTCAAGACCCGCCACTTCGGGGACGCGGAAAACGCCCTGGCGATCTAGCCGGCTCGATTGCCCATCGAAGCCGACTTCAGTCCTGACCGCATGAATCATCTCAAGGCTTGCAGCCCATGGGAAATCCACGACGCCGCACGGCTTGCCTCTTTTCGTCACGCTTGAAACATGAGCCGACTTGAGTACGGATCCGCACTGAACCTGTCATCTTAACACCACCATGGCCACCTACGTCTACGAAACGATCCCCGCGAATCCGGATGAACAGCCGCGCCGTTTTGAAGTGCAGCAGAAGATGAGCGATCCACCGCTTAAGGCCGACCCTCAGACCGGCGAACCCGTCCGCCGCATCATCACGGGCGGCAGCGGCCTGGTGACGCATGGCACCAGCATCCTGTCGATGAAAACACGCGGCCGTTAGGCCGTGCCGAAGCGCAGCCACTGCTCGAACGGCGATTCACACACGCAGGAAGATGCCACGCCGGTAAAGGAAGCGGGCGAGCAGCACCACCAGCAGCATGCCGGTGGCCGCCACCACCAGACCTCCGAATCCGGGTGAGACTTGGGCGTCGAGGAAGCTCCTCACGTCTCCACCAACCAGGCGTGTGGCCAGGGACTGGAAGCCGACAATCGGATTGAGGATGTAGAGCGTGAGAGGGTTGCAGCCGATCCAGATGAACGGACGACACCAGGTCCGCCAGCCAAGGACGTCCACAATCCCGTAAAACAGTGCCATCAGACAGGCCGCCGTTCCTCCCGCCACCAGCACAAAGGAGGAGGTCCAGATGCGCTTGATCATCGGAAACTGCACCGACCAGAGAAGGCCAAGAGCCACGCAAACCAGGCCACCGGCGATCAGCCAGAGCATCTTTTTCGACGGCGTGAGGCTCGTGTTCTTGAAGAGCAGCGCCGCCAGGGCGCCGAACAGCGACAGGGCGACGGCCGGAAGTGTCGAGAGCAGCCCCTCATTGATGTAATACTCCTGAGCCTTCCTGCCGGGCAGGAAGCGGAAATCCAGATGATTCGTCAGGTTGCGCCCCTCCTCGTAGGAACCGGTCACGCGGGCCGTCACGCTGGCGCTGATAGCATCGGGTGAACGGGAGCCGATGCGGGTGGCAATCTCGTCCACCACAGGCTTGTCGAGCTTGAAGTCGGGCACCGGTACAAACGTCAACAAAGCCCAGTAGCCCACAAGCAGCAGAGCACTGGCACAAACCAATCCCCGGGCGCTTCTGATCAGGACATAAGTCAACGAGGCCAGCAGATAACAGGCCGCGATGCGATGCAGCACGCCGCCCAGCGCCACATCCGGCCACGACTTCGAAAGCCCGCCCGAGGCGAAGACTCCGAGGGCAAACAACAGCAGACTGCGACGCAAAACCCGCCAGAGGACGGCACCACGTCCGCCCTTGGCCAGAGCTTTGTCGAGCGAGAAGACCATCGACACCCCGACGATGAACAGGAAAAGCGGGAAGATCAGGTCATAAAAACGAAACCCCTCCCAGGTGACATGGGTGAGCTGTGCTGTGAGCAGGGTGGTGAACTCATTCGCCTTCATCTTCTCCAGGGCGCCGGCGATGCTTGTCGCCCCCAGGATCCAGAACATGTCAAAGCCCCTCAGCGCGTCGAGAGAAGCCAGGCGCACAGGTTCTGCCACAGGGGATTCGGAAGCGGGTTCGGCAGGTGTGTTCATGGGCAGGCGATGAACATCCAATACGAAGCGCTACGCTGGACTTGATCAAAACCCCTCATGAGGAAACGAGGCCGGCAAGAACCAGGTGGTCCGCATTGCTTGACGCTCGGTGACGCGGCCGGTAGAAGCAATCGCGCCTGACCTTCCTTATGAAAAACCCCGCCCGCCTTTCCGCCTATGTTGTTCTCGCGTTTGCTGCCTGCATCGCATCAGCAGCGGAGTCCGGGACCCTGATCCGCTCTGCGGTCGGCGTGACCCGCAGCGGCGCCACGATTCACTGCCTTCTGGCCGGTGATGATCTGAATCCGACCATCAAAAAGCAGCGAATTCTCGTGATCGGCGGACTGGATGGACGCAAGGCCTCCGTGGAGGCGGCGACACGCGCGGTGGAAATCTTCCACAACAAATCCAAACAGGAGGCGGCAGCGCTTATCTCGCTGGTGCCTGACGCACGGCCCGGCATTCAGGCGGGCGAAGAGGTGCCGCCCATGCAGTTCCCGCCCGCGGGCAGTGCCTACAACCAGCCTGAAAACGATGTGGCGCATTACCTCTGGCGCTGGATTGGCATGCAGGCCCCGGACAGGGTCATCCTCGTGGCCTCCACAGACGACGTCTCAGCGACCTCCCTCGCCAGGGCGCTGGCTGAGACGCCTGCCTGTGAAATGGGCATCATCCCCTGCACCGTGGTTGAACCCGTTCATGCCTCGGATGCACTGTCGGCGGCAGCAGACTCCAACAAGCCTTCAGCAGCCAGGCAGGAGCTTCAGCGACGCGTGAACCGCAGCGCCGTCGAGGTGGCGGAGGAGCTCGCCAAGGTTTACGGACACAAGCTGGACCCCGTGGTTTACATCCCGGCGCTGGCAATCGTGGGCCGCATGCGACTGGGTGAGCTGAAGGGTGATGATTCGGCCCTGCACGATGCCGAACGCATCTGCGCACCTTATCGCAGCGGCGAAAAGGAATCCATGCCCGCCAGCAGCAACGGCAGCACGATCTCCGGGCACCTGGTCTTTTCCGAACTGGCCCGGCGCACCGGCGACTCCGCCTGGACCGCGCTTGCCAGAAAAGCCGCCGATTACGCATTCGACCAGCAGGGCCAGCCCAGGGAGTCCATGCCCTTTCACAGTGAGATGAGCGACTCCGTCTTCATGGGCTGCGCCATCCTGGCCGAGACGGGCGCGCTGACCGGAGACAGGAAATACTTCGAGCAATGCCTCCGCCACCTGCGCTTCATGGAGAAGCTCTGCCTGCGAACCGACGGCATCTACCGCCACTCACCGCTGGATGAATCCGCCTGGGGGCGAGGCAACGGGTTTCCCGCCCTGGGCCTGTCGCTGTCTCTGAGCAGCCTGCCCAAAGGCTCCACGGAGCATGAGGCCTTCCTGAAGGCGTATCAGAACCATCTTCAGGCGCTGCGGAAGCACCAGGACCCCACAGGCGCCTGGCATCAGGTGATCGATCATGAGGAGAGCTATCGCGAGTTCACCAGCACCTGCATGATCACCTTCGCCATCGTGCGCGGCCTGCGCCAGGGCTGGCTTGAGCCTGAATCCTGGCAGCCTGTCGTGGACAAGGCCTGGACGGCCGTCAAGAGCCGCATCGGCCCCGAAGGCAGGCTGGTGGACGTGTGCACCGGCACCGGCAAGATGAACTCCCTGCGCGACTACCTTGACCGTACCGCCATCCTCGGCCGCGACGAACGCGGCGGCGCGATGGGCCTGATGCTGGCGACGGAAATCGCCTTCTGGGAAAGACAGAAGTCCCAACAAAAAGCCCGCTGACAAAGAACAACCCTGGACGGCAAACCACAGAGGGTGGCCGGAAGAAAAAAGGGGTCTGAATCCCAGGCTTAGTTCTTCAGGGCGAAGCGGTCCGAATTCGTGTAGGCACAAGCATGATGAGTAAGCCTGGCCAGGCCCGCCTCACTTGCCGCGCAACCGGTTCCAAAGGCCGCGAACACCGGACTTGGCGCCTTCCGACTTTGAATCACGTCCGGACGCATCCTGCCCGCCGCGACCATCACGACCCTGCGGGTTCCTGGACCTGTCGCCTCCCTGGGATCTTTCACGCCGAGCGCCATCCCTGCCCGGCCTTGAATCCTGGGCCCGGCCATGACGCGGCTCTCCGCGATCGCCCTCACGGCCGCCGGGTCTGCCGCCCTGGCCGTTCTGCTGACGCCTGCCGCCGTCGCGTTGCTGCTGCTGGCGCGGGTTGCGCCGCTCACGTTCAGGACGTTCGTCCGTGATGGCAGGGGCGGAGGCCTTGTAATCGAAATTCTCGGCACGCTTGCGCACAAGGCCGCGGCCGATGAAACGCTCGAGCTTGCGCAGGTCATCCATCTCATCAGGCGAGACAAAGCTGATCGCGTCGCCGATGGCCTGTGCTCGCCCGGTTCTGCCGATGCGGTGGACATAATCCTCGACGATGTGGGGAAAGTCGAAGTTCACGACATGCGAAATGCCGTCCACATCGATGCCGCGCGCGGCGATGTCGGTGGCAACAAGCACTCGCACCTTCCAGGACTTGAAGTCCTCCAGGGCGCGCAGGCGCTGGTTCTGGGAACGATTGGCGTGCAGGGTCGCGCAGCTTACACCGCCCTTGCCAAGACGTCGGGCGATCTTGTCAGCTCCATGCTTCGTGCGGCTGAAGACCAGCACCATCTGCAACTTCTCGTCCTGAAGCAGGTGTTCCAGAAGGCTCATCTTAAGGTGCTTCGGCACCTCGTAAACCAGCTGCGTGACTGTCTCGGCGGGATTCGAACGCCGACCCACCTGCACGATCTTGGGCGCATGCTGAAACTCGTGTGTGATACCCTCGATCTCCTTGGAAAGCGTGGCCGAGAAGAGCAGCGTCTGACGCTTCCTCGGAAGCTGGCCGATGATGCGCCGGATGTCGGGCAGAAAGCCCATGTCCAGCATGCGGTCCGCCTCGTCGAGAACCAGGTGCTCCAGCTGGGAGAAGTCCGTGCAGCGCTGGTTCATCAGGTCGAGCAGCCGTCCGGGACAGGCGATGACAATGTCGCAGCCGGCGCGCAGGGCGTCCTTCTGTGGCTTTTCGCCAACACCCCCGTAGACCTTGGCGATTTTCAGCGGCAGGTGCCTGGCATAGGCCAGGACGTTCTCCTCGATCTGCGCCACCAGCTCACGCGTGGGGGCAAGCACCAGCACGCGGGTGCGGCGGCGCTGGTCCGGATGGGGAGGCCGGGCGGCGAGCTTGGTGAGGATGGGCAGCGTGAACGCGGCCGTCTTGCCCGTGCCCGTCTGGGCGATGCCAATGACGTCGCCACCGCCAAGCACGGCGGGAATGCCCGCCGCCTGGATGGGCGTGGGCTCGGAATATCCCGCCTCCTGGATGGCTTGAAGAATCTGGGGGTCGAGGCCGAGCGATGCAAAGGACATGGGTGTTCCATAACCACTTCCATGGCAAGATGCGAGCGGTTTGGACGGAATGCGCCAAATGAATCCCGGCATGGATGGAGTCTCGGAATCCTGCACGAACGAGCCAACCTGCCGATTGATCCCGCCCCGCGCCGCGCTAACGAACATGGATGATTCTCGACCTTCCCAGGTGGTTCGACCTCCATACTCACTTTCGTCAAGGCCCCGCGGTTTCCTCCTACATCAAGGCGCACCTCGCGATGGGTTGCGCGGGAGCCCTGGCCATGCCCAACACCCAGCCACCCGTGTCACGTGTGACCGGCGCCATGGAGGCCGGGGGCTGGTCGGTTGAAGGTTACCTGCAGATGCTCCGTGAAGCAGGCGCGGACGCCTTTGAACATCTGATCGTGCCGCTTTACCTGACGCGCCAGACCAGCGCCGCCATGATCCGTGAAGGCGCGGCTTCCGGGCTCTTGAAGGCCTGCAAGTATTACCCCCCGCACGGCACCACAAACGCCGAGCACGGCCTGCCCATGGACGACCTCATCGGCGGCGAGGTGCTGCGGGCGATGGAGGAGCATGGTGTCATTCTTTGCATCCATGGCGAACAGCACGCGCTGAGCGGCCCGGACTACATCGACGCCAGGCAGAACGCCGAGACACGTTTTTACCAGGAGCGCATGCCGCGCCTGCTCGCCGCGCACCCGAAGCTGCGGATCGTCTGCGAGCACATCACCACCCGGACGGCGGCCGAGTTTGTCGCCGCCGCCCCGGACCATGTCGGGGCCACGATCACCCCCCAGCATCTCCTCTACACCCTCGGCCACCTGATCCAGGGCCTGAAGTATCATCTCTACTGCCTGCCCGTCGTGAAGTTTCAGGACGACCGCGCGGCGCTGCGCACGGCGGTTCTCCAGCCGGCGCAGGCGAAGTTTTTTGCCGGCACCGACAGCGCCCCGCACACCACCAAGGCCACGGACTGCGGCTGCGCGGCCGGCTGCTTCACCGGTGGCTGCGCCCCGCAGCTGTATGCAATGGCCTTTGAAGAGGCTGGCGTCGATCTCGGCGGTGATGAAGGACAGGCGCTGCTTGAACGCTTCCTCTGCCTGAACGGCCCCGCCTTTTACGGCTTCCCGCCCTCCCGAAGGCGCTTCAGGATGGAGAAGGCGCCTTCACGGACCGAGGTGCTCGAAACCCCCGCCGGCCCCGTCACCCCGCTGCCGTCCGGCCTGGGCCTGGAGCTGACCTGGAGGCTGGTGGACTAACTGACCTTGTATCAATCCAGGCTTCAAGGCTTCAGCTTCTCGACGATGAAGCCGAAGAGGTCGGGCCAGCGCATGCGGGCGTGGTCATTGTTGTAGTTGATCTCGTGCTCGATCTTCTCAGCGCGCAGCTTTTCCGAGATGCCTGCGCCGTAGTTCCCGCTGTGCGGAGGATCCTTGTAGGGCCGGCCCAGGGCCGGGGGATTGTCGTAAAACAGGAGAACCGGCGGATCGTCGGAACTGGCCAGGGCATGGGGCGAATGGCGGTTGATCCAGGGAAGCAGGTCCTCGCGCCTGGCGACAAAGTCCGCCATGGACGGCAGCCCGAAGGCATGGTTGCCATACTCGTTGTTGGGAATCCAGGCCTGCATCTGCAGGGGGTCGATGGTGGTCTGCGGGACAAAGGCCATGACGCCACCAAGGCGGGTGGACTCATGCTTCACAGAGTCGGCATCCCCCGGCAGGGCCATGTCGGGGTGAAAGGCCAGCCAGAGGGCAAGGAAGCCGCCCGCCGAGCCACCGCAGCCAACAATGCGGCGAGGATCGATGCGCCATTTGGCCGCCCTGGAACGGGTGAACTGCAGGGCGCGCGCGGCATCGTCAAAGCAGACCTGAACCGGGGGTGAAACCCCGTTTGCGTCCGTGATCAGGCGATAGTTGATGGACACCACGGCGATGCCTTTTTCGAGGCACTTGTCGAGAAAGTCAGGACCGGACTTGTCGCCCGTCATCCAACCTCCCCCGTGGATGAAGAAAAGCACCGGCGCCGGACCGCCGGACTGGGCCGGCTGATAGACATCCAGCACCTGCCGGGGGTGGACGCCATAGGGCACGTCGGACAGGGAGGGCTGAACCGCCTGGCCGACAACCGTAAGCAGCAGGAGGGGGATGACGAGACGCAGGGACGGCATTGGACCGGCTCCTTGAAGCATTCCCAGTTCGGCGGCAAGCTTGACCGAACAAGCATTCAGACAAAAGACGGCGGCTGCCGGAAGGAATTTAGGAACCTTGGATCCTCCTTGAAGTTGAACCTGATTCCTGGGAGTTTGTCCAATCCCCCCCGACCGCCTCATGTTGAACCGCCTCCCCCAGGCCCTGCTGGTGCCAGCCCTCCTCGCCGGAGGCATGGCCCTGTTCTGGTGGGATGCCACGGTGGAAGTCGGTCAGGTCAAGGAGTCCACCGGGCAAGGACTGCGCCTGAAGCAAGGTGCGGGAATGAAGGCGAGGCTTGAACCGCCCGCCGCCGAGCCTGACCAAAAGCGTGTTTTTGAAGACATGCTTGCAGGCAGGCCGTTTGTCCTCGTCGCGGACGGCCGCGCCGAACGTTTTGTGTTGTCGCTTGGGGAACTGCATGTCGCGGAAGGGCCCCGGGAGCAGCGCTGGCGGAGCTTTCCCAGGGCCGCCGACGCCTCGCAGCTGCTTGAGGAGGCGGCGCGCCAGGGAGGCGGCAAGGCGGAACTGGTCGTATATCCACAGGGGCGTGAAGGCGAACCTTCCGCCAGACAGGTGCTAAAAAACCGCCTGGACCTGCAGTTCACTGATGAAGCCAGGGCCTCTCAGCTTCTGAAGGAGCAGGGCCTGCGCGTCGTGACCAGGCCTGAATATGCGCCGGACCATTGGATCGTCGAACCGGTGAAGGGCGGCGCGGAAGCAACCCTGAAGGCCTTGTCGGCCCTGACAGGGCAGGACGGTGTCCGGCACGTCATGCCTCTGCTGGCACGGCACCGGCAGAAGATGCTGCTGCCCAACGACAGCCTTTTCTCCCAGCAGTGGAACCTGAGAAACACCGGCCAGGGAAACGGGCTGCAGGGAGTGGATGCCAACGTCACACCGGTCTGGGACAGTCACAGGGGCGCGGGCCAGAGGATCGGCATTGTCGATGACGGCCTGGACATGCTGCACCCCGATCTTTTGCCGAACATCGACAGCTCCCTTGGATTTGACTGGAACGACTTGAGCAAGGATGCCGATCCAAGCGCCCGGCCAAACACGGACAAGGCCGTCGAGGACTCTCATGGCACGGCGGTTGCTGGGATTGCGGCGGCCCGAGGTGGCAACAGCATCGGAGTCAGCGGCGTGGCGCCGGAGGCCCTGCTTGTCGGCCTGCGCCTGATCTCCGATCAGGACAGCGACGGCATCACCGACCAGGATGAGGCGGAGGCGATGTCCCACCGCAAGGACATCATCCAGATCAAGAACAACAGCTGGGGATCAGGCGCCAAGGCAAACGCGCTCATCGGTCCGGGCCCTCTGATGCGTGCAGCCCTGAAGGATGCCGCGGAGACGGGCCGCTTTGGCAGGGGCACGCTCTTTGTATGGGCGGCGGGCAACGGCACGCTGTCGGGAGAGCAGGGCCAGAAGGATGGTTATACCAACTCCATCTACAGCACCACGGTTGGAGCCATGGGCAACGGCGGCTACCTGGCCGACTACAGCGAAGGAGGATCGCACCTCGTCGTCGTGGCACCCAGCAGCGGCAGCAGCAGCGGCAGCCGCGGTATCCACACCACCGACCTGAGGGGAAGCAACGGGATCAACAGGCCTGGCAGCACGGGCGAACCGGCCGACCGCAACTACACGAGCAGCTTCGGCGGCACGTCGGGGGCCACCCCCGTGGTTTCGGGGGTGATGGCGCTGATGCTGAACGCCAATCCGCTGCTGAACTGGCGGGATGTGAAGGAGATTCTGCTGCGCTCCGCCAGGCATGTCTTCCCGACCACGGAAGGGTGGGTGACCCGCCATGGAGGCGACCCCAGCCTGCCTCCGATCAAGCATCACGAAAGCTTTGGCGGCGGCCTGGTGGATGCTGCGGCCGCAGTGTCCATGGCCTCCACGTGGACACCGCTGGGACCGATGCTGGAAGAGACACGCAGCGTCACCACGGCCCAGGCGATTCCTGACAACAACGAGACAGGCATCAACATCAGCTTTGACCTTGGCGGCATCGCCCCGATGCGGGTGGAGCATGCCACGATCAAGCTGAAGGCCACCCACACCTTCCGGGGTGACCTGGATATCCGGCTCACTTCACCCGGTGGCGTGATCAGCAGGCTCGCGATCAAGACACCGGCCGACGCCAGCATTGAAGGTTACAATGACTGGCTGTTCAGCAGCGTGCGCCATTGGGGCGAGTCTGCATCGGGCGTCTGGACCCTGAACATCCGTGACCTTGCCAACAGGGACATTGGCACCTTTCAATCCGCAGAGCTCAAGATTTATGGAACCGATGCCGCCCTGCCGACTCTGACCTCAAGCACCAGCGGGCCGTTTTTCCTGCGCGTCGGCGATCCTCTCTTTTTAGAGGGGTCGGGAACCGGCGGAGGCAAGGTGGCCTTCATCTGGAACCGTGATGATGAAGGCCTGCCCGGCAGCCGCACGACGCTGAACCTTCCTGCCGTGCAGGTTTCTGATGGCGGTGAATATCGCCTGGACGTGGTCAACGCGGCCGGCGTGGACTCCTCCGAGCCCATCCAGGTGGGTGTGGTCGGCTCGCTGCCCGCCACCCTGGTGGTGAATCGCGCGCTGACTGCCGATCTGGTGCTGCAGGCACCCGCCAAGGGGCCGGGCCTTTCCTATCAGTGGAAGCGCAACGGCGAGAGTCTCAGCAACGGCGGAAGGATCACCGGTGCCGACGGCCCCATGTTGAGGGTCACCGAGGCATTGCCCGCCGACAACGGCGGCTACTCCTGCGTCGTCAGCATGACGGGGTTTGCCGAACCCATCGAAAGTTCCGCCGTAGCAGTCACCGTGATCGTGCCCCCGGTGATGAATCCGCCCAGCTTTGACAATGGCGTCCAGGGCGGCTTGGTGAACGCCGCCTTCAGCGCACAGAATTCGGCCACCAGCTACAAGCTGCGTGGCAAGCTGCCCGCAGGGGTGAAACTGGACGCCGCCACCGGCCAGCTCAGCGGAAGGCCGACCAAGCCGGGCACCTACAGCTTTTTCATGAGCGCCGCCAACGCCGCCGGAACCAGCCCCGAGATCGAGGTCGTCTGGCAGATTGAAGACTTCCCCAAGGATGCCGTCGGAACCTGGCACGGCCGGGTGGAGCATGGTGACAACCTGAATGATGATCTGGGCGGAAGCCTGAAAATCACGATCGGCTCCACCGGTTCGTATTCGGGAAGGATGACGCTGGGCACCCGGACCTTCTCCTGGACTGGAATGATTGACGCCCTGCCGGGAGAGCAGTCGCCGACAACCCCGATTTCCATCCCCCTGGGCAAGGTCCCTGCGGCGATCACCGGCAGCTTCAGCCTGGATCTCGACAACGGCCTGCTCAGCGGCAGCTGTCAGAATACCCTCCCGGGCTCCAGCCGCAGCCTAACTGGCAGCAAATCCCGGTGGAACAGCACCTTGAAACCAGTGCCTGTCAGTGCAGCCTTCAACACTGCCGTTTTCATCCCATCGGGGGCCATGGAGGAAGGCGATCCGGATTACCCGCAGGGCAGCGGCTGGGCGGTGCTAACCCTGTCCCCAAGCGGCGGAGTCTCCTGGACTGGCAGGCTGGCAGAGGGAACCACGATCACCGGCAGCATTCCGATGGGGCCTTCGGGTCAGGTTTCCATTCATCAACTCATTTATGCAGGGACGGGCAGCCTCCAGGGGTTGATCACCCTGAATCCAAACACCGGTCTCGCCGATGGCTCGCTGAAGTGGATCAAGAAACCCACGTCCGCCAATGGTGTGCGCTCTTACAAGGGCGGCATCCCGCTCCACAGCCTCATTGCCCGTGGTGCGGTTTACACTCGCCCAGCCAAGGATGCCATGCTGCTCGGACTACAGCCGCCTGTCTCTGCTCAGGATCAAAACGCCAGGATGCTTTTTACCGGCCCCTCACTCGCCGGGTCAAGCTTCGCTCAAGCCTTCCAGGTCACCGTCTCAGGAACCGGCAAGATCCCGGCGGGCACGGTTCTGAACCCACAGGCTCTGACCTTGTCCCTCACCACCTCCAACGGCCGCCTGAGCGGCTCGTTCACCTTCAATGATGTCAACCCGTTCTCCACAGCCAACCCGCCTGCAAAAATCCGGCGGCCGGCCACCTTCAGCGGACTGGTCATCACCCGTTCGGGATTGAACAAGGGGATCGGCTTTTTCACCCAGCCCTTGATGCCTGAAAACGCGGAGGAAAAAAGCAGCGCCACCCCGGTGCTCTCCGGCAGGGCCGAGCTGCTGCCGCCCTGATGCAGCTCATGCGCCCTGGATCACCAGGCCGCGAAAGGCGCTGCTGCTCATCATGGGCTGAAGCAGGTTCAGGGCCGCACGCAGCCTGGCCGGTGGAGTGATCTGAGGATTGTTGACCACCAGCACATCCGTGGCCAGCGGGGCCAGCGGGGCGACATCGGCGAAGTTCTTCAGGATCGGACCGGCGTCGAGAATGATCCAGTCCACCTGATGACGGGCACGGTCAATCCAGGCTCGATAGCCGTCGAGCAGCTCATTCGTGGCATAGGCCGGCAGATCGTAGGCTGGCAGCAGAAAAAGGTGCGTGTTGCCATAACGCAGCGACTCCAGGTCATGCGCCCAGGAGCTGTTGTGGTTGGCATGGGGGAACCACTGATGCAGCGCGGGCGACACCGCGTTGCACTCCATCATGAAGACGCTGCGGCCCTGATGGCAGAAGGCGGCGGCCAGGGCGGATGCTGCGGCGGTCTTGCCTTCCCCGCTCTCACTGCTGGTGATCAGGATGACCCCGCCAAGGCCGCTGCGCTTCAGCGCCTGCATCTCCAGCGTGGTGGTGATCTGCTGCAAAGCCCCCGAGGCACCGAGCGGCTCCGGCTTGAGCAGTTGCCCAAGCACGGCCTCCGGATTCGCCTGGCGGATGAGCGGGAAACGCGCCAGTACAGGGGCGCTGCCGTGACCGGGAATCACCAGGGGTGCCGATGGTGCGGGCATGTTTTCGGGAGAAGGCGGCATCATCAGCCGAGTTGAAGGAGAACGGTGGACATGCGGCGCCACCGGCTGCCCCACAGGAACATGCGAAACGTCACGCACGGAGGGAATGTTGACCGAGGGGGACCCTCCCTGGCGAATGGCCTTCAGCACATGATCGTCAACCAATCCCCAGCCCACCGGCAGACCGATCAGGATGACTCCCAGCAGGACGACGCTGGCCATCGCAGCGACCGGCTTGTTAGGCTTCACGGGATTGTCAGGCGGGCTGGCCGTGTCCGCCAGGCTCAGGGCGCCGGACTCCGTGAACTCGCCCGTCACCTCGGCCTTGTTCAGGCTGGAGACAATCGTCTGATACATCTGACGGTCCGCGTTCACCTGGTCCAGCAGCAGGTTGTACTCGACGTTCTTGCTGCTCTGGTCCACGGCCATGCCGCGGGCGGAGGCGAGCTGCTTCTCGTAGTCCCGGATCTGGCTCTCCAGGTTGCTCACCTCCCTCTCCGCCATCGTGACGACCGCATCCATGGCCCGCGTCAGCGAGGCCTTCAGCGAATCGATCTCACCGGAAAGCGCAATCATCTGCGGATGCCGGCGGCCGCACAACGGCTCCAGGGCCCGGCGCTGGGCCAGCTTGGCGTCAAGCTCCTTGCGATGGAAGGCGACGTCGGGGTTTTCACCCACCACACGCACCTCCATCAGGTCACGGCCGGCCTGCTGAGTGAGACGGATCGTCTGAAGGTCGTTGCGCGCCTTAATGAGACGCTGCTGGGCGTCGGTGATCGCCGTGTTGAACTGCAGCATGCGGGCGCTGTCCACGTTCTGCGACTCCACGGCGCCCACGAAGTTTTGCGCACGCCGGTACTCGGACAGCTTGCGCTCGCTCTCCTCCAGCCTGGCGCGCAGGGACTCGGCCTTCTTTTGAAGATAATCACGCTCACCCTGGGTCAGGCCGGACTCCTGGACGCCAAAAAAGTGGATGTACTCACCGGCAAAGCTGTTGGCCAGCAGGGCTGCCATTTCTGGATCGCCATCACGCGCCAGAATCCTGAGGATGTGTGATTCCTTCAATGGCTCCACTGTCACGGCAGCGAGGACCTGGTCGATGAAGAAATCCTTTTCCGGAGGCGGCGCGCCAGGCGGCCCCTGAAGCCCAAGCCTCCTCATGATCTCCGTCTTGCGGCCAGGATTGGCGAGCAGCCGGGCCACCCAGGCCTTGCGCATCTCCGGATCAAAACGCTCGAACAGGAACTCGCCAAACCGGCGGGACTTCAGCTCGGTCAGGTGGTTGTTGACGAGCTGGGGCGCACTGAGCTCCGTGATTCCCTGGCGCCCCATCTCCGGCAGCTTGAGCACGTTCCCCTCCCCGATGCGCAAGCGCAGCTTGGCCTCGGCCTCATAGACCTTCGGCCCCATTCCAAGCACATAAAAGGCCGCCGCCGCCAGGGGGAGTCCGGCCAGCAGGCCCATCCAGCCGAAGCGGCGGAGGTAGCCCAGCAGGTCTGCCAAGCTGATGACCGGCTCACCAAACTGCGGTGGCGGCGTGGTCAGATAGGGGCTGTGGTCCGCCTGGGAAAGCGGCGACAGCGGCGCCGTGGGCGCATGAGGCACCAGGGCACGCCCCTGCTGCGCCCCCGGAAGGACCGGGTGCGTGGTGCGGGGATCGAGCGCGAGGTGGTAGGCCATGATCAGGACGATGAAGGCTCAACTATCATGCACCAGCCATGCCGGGGCAAGGTTCGGCAAAGTTTGTTTGGCTGGCGGACGGCGCGGAAAGGTTCATCGCTTCCAGGATGATCCGGTTCACGAGACGGACGTCGAAGATCTGCTCGGCAAGTCTGCGGCTGGCCAGCCCCATGGCGACCACCTGCTCCGGGTTTTCGATGAAGAAACGCATCGCCTCCGCGACCGCGTCGGCATCCCGGGGCGGGCAGAGGAATCCGTTCGAGCCGCGCTTCAGCACACCAGCCTCCACATGAGGCGAAGCCACGCATTCCCGGGCGCCGACCGAGTCCGTGGTGATGACGGCCCGGCCGGTGGACAGCGCCTCCAGCGTGGCGTGCGGCACGCCTTCGCGATACCAGGTCGGCAGGCAGAAGACATGCATCGTCTTCAGCAGGGCCGCCACGTCACGCACCATGCCGTGATGGACAAGCGTGCCCTCCTTCACCCATTCATCGACCTCGGCCTCCCCCACTCGGTTGGGGTTCGGGTCAAACGGACCGACGAGATGAAACTCCGCCTGCGGCCAGCGGGCCTTGATGCGCCGGGCGGCCTCGGCAAAAACGCGCACGCCCTTGCTGATGAGCAGCCGGCTCACGAGCACAAAGCGCACACGCCCGGCGGACAGGCCCTCACCACCCTCCGGCGGCACATGCGGATATTCATCCAGGTTCACGCCGCTGCCAGCGGTGACATGGACCGGCACGCCCTCAGGCAGCATGCGCATTTCCGTGAACAGCCGCAGGTCATCGCGGTTCTGCATGAAGATCACGTCTGCCCTGCGCAGGGAGAAGCGGTGGAGAAGCCTGGAAATCCACTGCACCACAGCCTGCTTCAGCGTCTCTGGCTTGACAAAGGTGAAGCCGAGGCCAGGCAGCAGCGCATAGACCTTCGGCACCCCGGCAAGCCTCGCGACCACGCAGCCGTAGACCACCGACTTGATGGTGTAGGCGAAGAGGGCGTCAGGCCTCTCACGCCGGAACAGGTGGAACATGTCCATCCAGGTCACCCAGTCCTTGAGAAGGTTCACGCGGCTGCGCACCATCCGGACAGGCACGTGCCGGCCGCCCAATCCGCGAACAAACTTTTGCACATGCTCGTAGTCCTCGGCCGCCGAGGTCACCACCTCGCAGCCATGCGCGGCAAGGGCGCGGATCAGGTCGCCACGGTGGTAGATCAGCGTGTTGGCATCGGCGGTGAGCACCAGTACTTTCATTCTTCGTTCTCCTCGGGCTTCGTGGCGGCGGCCGCCGCAGGTTCGGGTTCAGCACGGGCAAAGCGGCGCTTCAGGGCGCGCAGGGCCAGGAACAGCAGGGAGCGTGGATGCAGGCGGTGGAAGCACTCCAGGTCCGAGACCTCGCGCACACGCGAGCTCCATTCGCGCTTGTAGCGGTACTCGCCGGGCAGGAAGTCGGCCATTTTCAGACCGCGCTGGATCGCCTCCTGCACGCAGGCTCGAACGGCGAGGTTGCCCATGCTGATCGAAGCGTAGGCCTTGTCCCAGCCGAGCTGGTAGATGAACATCTCCCCCTGGTGACAGAAGGCGTAAACCGACCCGCTCGCACGGCCCTCAACCAGGATGAACGGCATGAGCACCCTCCCCTTCGGCATCCAGAGGCGAAGCAGGGCTTCATGAATTTTCATCGCCGAAGGCCTCAGGAAGGAGCTGACGCCGTCGGGCCAGTGCATGGCATGAAGGCGGAAGAACTCCCTGGCGGCCTCCTCCGGCGGCATGTCCATCACCACATGGGATTGATGCCTTTCCAGCAGATGCCCCCAGTAGCGGCGGATGTTGCGCCTGAAGTTGCCCGACTTGCTTTTTTCAAAGACCTCCCAGCTCTCCGGCAGGTCAAAGCAGCGGCAGGCGGACTGGTTGAGAACCCCGGCGGCCAGGCCGCAGCGGCGCATCTCGGCAAGCAGCAGGGCATGATTGGGCGATTCCTCGGGCACCTTGTTCAGCCGCACGACATCCCAGGAGGCGCTGGATTTCGAAAGGACGCCGGCAAGCAGCGGCGTGACTTCCGCCTCCCGTCCGCACTGGACCAGCACGTCCATCCGCTCGCCCTGCACTTCACCCAGGCCGTTCATGAATCCCAGATGTCTCAGTCGCTGACGCGACTCCCCGCGGTCCGCGCCAATGACCAAGGGTGCAATGCCCACCACCTGCGAGGCCTTGTCACGGACGACCCCGATGCAAAGCTGGTACTCCGCCCGGAACGCCTCCCACCAGAGCCGCACATAATCCCAGAGCTGGAAGGGGCTGTGCGTGGCCGACTCATTGAGCAGTTTGTCCCATACGGGCTCCAGGGCGATGAAGCCAGCCTCGCTGGTGATGATCTCCAGGGTCATTTCGCACCTCCTTTCGCCTGCAGGGCCCGGGTCTGAACGATCAACGCCGCCAGGGACCTGCGTGCGTTCAGCAGCTTGGCCACATCATCCTCCCAGTCGCCAAACCCGCGGGCAAACGACTCCGCCTGCTGCATCGCCGCCTTCTCCAGCCCCAGGTCGCGGGCCAGCATGAGGTAATCATAATCATCGCACATGTCCCGCAGCCACTTCAGCCGGATGCTCGCCACCGGCATGTCTCGGCCATGACGCTTCTTCGTGGCCGGGTAGATGAAGCTGCCGTCGCCGTTATGAACGCTGCCATCCGGGTGCTGGAAACTTCCTGCGTTCTTCCAGACATCCACGCCCTTGCTGGCATAAAGCGTGTCCCAGTAGGTCAGGCCGGTGATGCCATGACGCGGCATCACCCAGGCCGGAACACGATGATTCATCGCCGGGTAGTCCAGGCACCAGACCGGTGGATTGGAGGCGGCGAGCTGCTTTGGCCCCCCATGGGCATCCAGCCATTCCTGCGGCATCTGCACCAGCGCCGCATAGCACCAGACCTCATCCCCCGCCTTGATACTGCGTGCGATGTCTCGCCGGCCCTTCGCACCCTCCATGTCCTGCCAGACACTGCTGAAATGCGGCACCCAGATGTCAACAAACCCATCCAGGCTCCCCCACCACCAGGAATCCGGCGTGGGCTGCTCGGTCACCAGCAGCGGCAGGCGCACGCCATGCGTGGCCTCGGCCTCGTTGAAGAAATCACCCCAGCGCCTCACCAGTCCGTAGGCGCCGTGGCTGTTCGGCTCGTCAAGGTCTCCCATGATGATGTAGCCGCGCTGCCCGGCCTTCAGCGACTTAAGCGTCTTCATCCATGTGGCGCAGTATTTCATCGCCGCAGCCCTGTCCTTGCCCAGGGGGTCCGGAAACGGCCACTCCTGCCAGATCGGCAGCCCCAGGGTGCTGGCGTGGCGTTGCAGCACCTGCTGCCTCATGCCAGACTCAAGCTGCTTGAGGTCCAGCCTGCCGGTGCCTCCATCCGGATACGTCGGATACGTCTGGTCGCAGCTCAGGCGATGCTCGGCAAAAAGATCGTAATATTGGTTCAGCAACGCCGTCAGGGCCGGCGAAGGCGGCTCCTTCTGGCGGTCAAACCCATGCACCTCCGCCACACGCCGCCACACCGTCATGATCGACGTGCGCAGCCTCGGCACCACGGGCAGGTCAAAGTCCGAAACCCGCAGCATGAGCTTCGTGCGCGCCATCTCGGCGCCCATCGCGTCACGGGCGATGATCTCCGCGGAATACATCCCCGGCCTGATCCCGTAGGGCACATGCACGTCCATCCACCACGGCTGGTTCACCTGCTTCACCGCAGGCAGCGGCTGCCAGGCGAAATCCTGCGGCACCAGGGCGTCCGGATAATCACCCGGCGGCAGCGGCGACATCGGCGTGGACCTGCTCACCTTGACGTAATGCTCGCGAAAGACCTGCGGAGCCGGGATGAGCTCCCCGTCGGCGCCATGCAGGTCACCGACCTCCAGCCGGATGCCTCGAATCTCCTCCGGCTTCCCGGTCAGCACGACCTGCAGCGACTCACGCTCACCACGAGCCGCCTCCAGCGCGGTCTCGTTGTCCGCAACCTCCTGCGCACGCATGACCCGGATCATCGAGCCGACTCGGGCGATCTTCACCTCCGCAGGCAGCGGGGCGGCCGTGAACAGAAGCATGGCGGTCAGCAGCCTCATGCCGACAGCACCTCCCGGTAGACATTTTCATAACCACGCGCCGCCGCCCGGATGTCAAAACGCCCGACGGCGTCTCGCCGCAGCGCCGCCGCATCCGGACGATGATCTAGCAGTTCCTCCCAGGCCCGGGCAAGCGCCTCCACATCATGCACCGGCACGACACGCCCGGAATCCCCGAGCAGTCGCGCACAGTCACCCACATCGGTCGTCACGCAGGGCACGCCGCAGGACAGCGCCTCCATCAGGGTCATCGGACAGGCCTCGGTACGCGAGGAAAGCGAGAACACGTCCAATGCCGGATACACCGCCTGCGGATCCGCCC